>NZ_JBHWVI010000111.1:318-28332 GCF_042737005.1 Streptomyces sp. NPDC060027 | reverse complement strand
TCTCTTTGGCGCCCCCCGCTTCTTTTGTTAACACCCCCCCGGGGCTTCTTCCACCGCCCCGGACCCCCCCCCCCCCGGGGCGCCCCCGTCCCCTCCCCCGGGGCCCCCCGCTGCAGTTTTACGGGATGACTCCCGGTTCCGCCCGGTCGCCGCCCCCGGTCTCATCCGCGGCCCATCGCCGCCGTGAGTTCGATCTCGATCACCACGCGGGACGGGTTCGGCGCCGGCGTGCGCTCGTACCGCTCCGCGTAGCGCCGCACCGCCTCCGCGACGCGTGCCGGGTCCGTGGAGACCCGGGCCCGCCCCTCCAGCGTCGCCCAGCGCGGGCCGTCCACCTGGCAGACCGCCACGCGTGCCCCGTCCGGCCCCGCCGCGAGCACGTGGCCCACCTTCGCGCTGGACTTGTTGGTGATGACCCGAGCGAGACCGGCCTCGGGGTCGTATGTAACGCCGACGGGCACCACATGCGGGGAGCCGTCGGCCCGGAGTGTCGTCAGGGTGCACAGGTGGCGCTCGCGCCAGAAGCTCAGGTAGGCGGCGTCGGGCTGCCGCGGGTCCACCGGATAGGAAGCCATGAGGCCCGAATCTACGCCTCGCGGTGCCCGTTCCGCCCCCACTCCAGCCTTGAGTGGAATAGACTCAACTTTGTGTACGTTGCTTCAGTCAGGCAACGGTCAGGACACCAGGAGGAGGAGAACGCGAACGTGGACGCCGAGCTGACCAACAGGAGCCGGGACGCGATCAACGCGGCCAGCAACCGCGCCGTGAAGGAGGGACACCCGGACCTCACCCCCGCCCACCTGCTGCTCGCTCTGCTGGAGGGGCAGGACAACGAGAACATCATCGACCTGCTGGCAGCAGCCGACGCCGATCAGGCCTCCGTGCGCGCCGGCACCGAGCGCGTGCTCGCCGGCCTGCCCAGCGTGACCGGCTCCACCGTCGCGCCCCCGCAGCCCAACCGCGACCTGCTCGCCGTCATCGCCGACGCCGCCGAGCGCGCCAGGGAGCTCGGCGACGAGTTCATCTCCACCGAACACCTGCTCATCGGGATCGCCGCGAAGGGCGGTCAGATCGCCGACGTACTCTCCCAGCAGGGCGCCGGCGCGAAAAAGCTGCTCGACGCGTTCCAGAAGAGCAGGGGAGGGCGCCGGGTGACGACCCAGGATCCCGAGGGCCAGTACAAGGCGCTCGAAAAGTTCGGTACCGACTTCACCGCCGCGGCGCGTGAGGGCAAGCTCGACCCCGTCATCGGCCGGGACCACGAGATCCGCCGGGTGGTGCAGGTCCTGTCCCGCCGCACGAAGAACAACCCCGTCCTCATCGGCGAGCCCGGCGTCGGCAAGACGGCCGTCGTCGAGGGGCTCGCCCAGCGGATCGTGAAGGGCGATGTTCCCGAGTCCCTCAAGAACAAGCGGCTCGTCTCGCTCGACCTCGGCGCGATGGTCGCCGGCGCGAAGTACCGGGGCGAGTTCGAGGAGCGCCTGAAGACCGTGCTCGCGGAGATCAAGGACTCCGACGGGCAGGTCGTCACCTTCATCGACGAGCTGCACACCGTCGTCGGGGCCGGTGCGGGCGGCGACTCCGCCATGGACGCGGGCAACATGCTCAAGCCCATGCTCGCCCGCGGTGAGCTGCGCATGGTCGGGGCCACCACCCTCGACGAGTACCGCGAGCGGATCGAGAAGGACCCGGCGCTGGAGCGGCGCTTCCAGCAGGTGCTGGTCGCCGAGCCGACCGTCGAGGACACCATCGCGATCCTGCGCGGACTCAAGGGCCGGTACGAGGCCCACCACAAGGTCCAGATCGCCGACCGGGCGCTGGTGGCCGCCGCGACCCTGTCCGACCGCTACATCACTTCCCGTTTCCTCCCCGACAAGGCCATCGACCTCGTCGACGAGGCGGCCTCGCGGCTGCGCATGGAGATCGACTCGTCCCCGGTCGAGATCGACGAGCTCCAGCGTGTCGTCGACCGGCTGAAGATGGAGGAGCTGGCGATCGGCAAGGAGGCGGACGCCGCCAGCCGGGAGCGGCTGGACAAGCTGCGCCGCGACCTCGCCGACAAGGAGGAGGAGCTGCGCGGCCTCACCGCCCGCTGGGAGAAGGAGAAGCAGTCCCTCAACCGCGTCGGTGAGCTGAAGGAGAAGCTCGACGAGCTCCGCGGCCAGGCCGAACGCGCCCAGCGCGACGGCGACTTCGACACCGCCTCCAAGCTGCTCTACGGCGAGATCCCCACCCTGGAAAGGGACTTGGAGGCCGCCTCGGAGGCCGAGGAGGAGGCCGGCAAGGACACCATGGTGAAGGAGGAGGTCGGGCCCGACGACATCGCGGACGTCGTCGGCTCATGGACCGGCATCCCCGCCGGCCGCCTGCTGGAGGGTGAGACGCAGAAACTCCTGCGCATGGAGGAGGAGTTGGGCCGCCGCCTGATCGGCCAGTCCGAGGCCGTGGGTGCCGTGTCGGACGCCGTGCGCCGCACCCGTGCCGGAATCGCCGACCCGGACCGGCCCACCGGCTCCTTCCTCTTCCTCGGCCCGACGGGCGTCGGCAAGACCGAACTCGCCAAGGCGCTCGCCGACTTCCTCTTCGACGACGAGCGGGCGATGATCCGCATCGACATGTCGGAGTACGGCGAGAAGCACAGCGTGGCCCGGCTGGTCGGAGCGCCGCCCGGGTACATCGGCTACGAGGAGGGCGGCCAGCTCACCGAGGCCGTGCGCCGTCGCCCGTACAGCGTGATCCTGCTCGACGAGGTGGAGAAGGCGCACCCCGAGGTCTTCGACATCCTGCTCCAGGTGCTGGACGACGGGCGGCTGACGGACGGTCAGGGGCGGACGGTCGACTTCCGCAACACCATCCTGATCCTCACCTCCAACCTGGGCAGCCAGTTCCTGGGCGGGCAGAGTCTCGCCGATCCGCTGTCCTCCGAGGAGGACAGGAAGCGGCAGGTTCTGGACGTCGTCCGCGCCTCCTTCAAGCCGGAGTTCCTGAACCGGCTGGACGACCTCGTCGTCTTCTCCGCGCTCGACCAGCGGGAGCTGGAGCGCATCGCCAGGCTCCAGATCGACCGCCTGGCCAAGCGGCTCGCGGAGCGCCGGCTCACCCTGGAGGTCACCGACGCGGCCCTGGCCTGGCTCGCCGAGGAGGGCAACGACCCGGCGTACGGAGCGCGCCCGCTGCGGCGCCTCGTCCAGACCGCCATCGGCGACCGGCTGGCCAAGGAGATCCTGGCGGGCGAGGTCAAGGACGGCGACACGGTCCGCGTGGACGCCTTCGGCGACGGCCTGATCGTGGGGCCGGCCACGGGCAAGACGCTGTAATCGGCGCGGCACCCGGCAGGGGCCCGCGGCACACCCGCCGCGGGCCCTCCGCGTGCCCGGACCCGTCGCTTCGGCCAGGACGGCGGTCAACCGCGTCGCGCTCGGCCGGCTCATGAATGTTCATGTCACCGCAGGATGTTCATGTCACGCTGTCCGGGCGACTTCCGGGGTGTCCGCGCGCACCGTCCCCACCTGGGCCGATGCCCGCACGTGACCGGATCTTGTCAGCCCCCGGCGGACAGGCCCCGTCAGAGGTTGCCACTCCCCGCCCCGCATGGGGGAGGATGGCAGAATCCGTACGAAGGGAAATACACGGTGAGCATCGACCCGTCCTCGATTCCGAACTTCGGGGGCCAGCCCGAGCCGCAGTCCGGCGGCCCCGCGGGCCCCGTGGTCCCGGATCAGGACCTCGTGAAGCAGCTCCTGGAACAGATGGAGCTGAAGTACGTCGTCGACGACGAGGGTGACCTCGCGGCGCCGTGGGAGGAATTCCGTACGTACTTCATGTTCCGCGGCGAGGGTGACCAGCAGGTCTTCTCGGTCCGGACGTTCTACGACCGGCCGCACCAGCTCGAGGAGAAGCCCACGCTCCTCGAGTCGATCGACGACTGGAACCGTCGCACCCTGTGGCCCAAGGTCTACAGCCACACCCACGACGACGGCACCGTCCGCCTGATCGGCGAGGCGCAGATGCTGATCGGCACCGGCGTCAGCCTGGAGCACTTCGTGTCCTCCACGGTCAGCTGGGTGCGCGCCGCCATCGAGTTCGACAAGTGGCTCGTCGAGCAGCTCGGCCTGGAGCAGGAGATCAACGAGGCGGAGAAGCCCGAGGACGACGAGGAGTAGACCCGTCCTCGCGGCGTCGTTCCTCGCGGCGCGCGCGGCCGGCTACAGCGGCGTGTGCGCGATCACGACCAGATAGGCGCCGTAGGCGAACGAGAGCCCGGCCAGGGCACCGACCACCAGGGTCGCGTGCCAGGGGCGGGCTCTCGCCGTTCGCACGAGGGCGCGGGCCAGCGGCAGCAGCAGCGGGAACGCCGGCAGCAGGAAGCGCGGCTTCGACTCGAAGAACCCGGAGCCGCCCACCGCGATCAGCAGCAGGACGCCGCTGTAGACCAGCAGCGGCAGGGGCGCCCGGTCCGCGATCAGCAGCGCGTACAGCAGTACGGCCGCGGCGACGATCATCACCGTCATGGGGAAGACGAAACGGTCCCCGTGCAGCAGCAGGTGCTTGACGAAGCGGAGCGACCCGAGGCCGAGGTCGAAGCGCGAGCCCCACAGCCGCTGCACCTCGAAGTAGCCGCCGAGCGGATCGCCCATGCGGTGCCCCACCCACAGCACGTAGCCGCCCCAGCCGAGCGGCGCGAGCGCGGCGCCCGTCCACAGCCTGTGGGAAACTTTTCCGCGGTTCCGCCAGCTCGTGTGCGCCGCCGCCGCGAGGACCGCGGCGGCCACCGTGAAGCCGTTCGGCCGGGCCAGCCCCGCCACCGCGGCCAGCGTGCCCGCCCACAGCCAGCGCCCGTCGAGCACCGCGTACAGCGCCCAGGCGGCGAACGCGGTCAGCACGGGCTCGGTGTACGCCATCGACAGCACCACCGAGTGCGGCAGCAGACCCCACAGCAGCACCAGCGCGGTACCCACCGCCCGGCCGTGCAGGCGGGCCCCGATCGCGTACACCCCGCACACGGCGGCCGCCGCCGCGAGCCAGGAGACCAGCAGACCCGCCGTGCCCCCGCTCAGCGGGGTCAGCGCGGTGACGGCGCGCACGAGGGCCGGGTAGAGCGGGAAGAACGCCAGGTCGCTGTGGACGACCGTGGGGTGGAAGAAGAGCGTCCGGCCGTAGCCGTGCGCGGCGATGCCCAGGTACCAGACCGAGTCCCAGGACCGCGCGAGCAGGGCGACCGGGTGCCTGCCGGTGGCCCAGGCGGTCGCGGCGAGCACGACGAGACCGGCCAGGCGCACGGCGGCGAACAGCCCGAGCGCCTTCACCGCGGCGGACGGCAGGCCGCGTGCGGCGCGGGACGGTCGGACGGCACGGTCGCCGGGCTCCGTGAGGGCGGGGCGAGCGAGGGTACTCGGGTGGGTCACACCCGAACTGTGCGTTCCCTATGGGGTATTCGCGAGCTTTGCTCGTCCGTGCGGGTTCCGTGCGGGTTCCGTTCGTAAGCCCCCGGCGCGTCGCCCGCACGGACGGCGCGGCCGGTGTTAGACGGCGGGGCGGTGGCCGGCTACCAGGCCGCCTTCAGCCGCCGGGACGCCTCCTCCAGCACCTCCGGCGCCTTGCAGAACGCGAACCGCACAAAAGGCGCGCCCTGCTCGCGGTGGTCGTAGAAGACGGCGTTCGGGATGGCCACGACCCCGGCGCGTTCGGGCAGGGCGCGGCAGAACGCGAACCCGTCCGTCTCGCCGAGCGGCCGGATGTCGGTGGTGATGAAGTACGTCCCCTGCGGCCGGAAGACCGCGAAGCCCGCCTCGCTGAGTCCCGCCGCCAGCACGTCCCGCTTGCGCAGCATGTCGGCGCGGAAGGCCTCGAAGTACGAGTCCGGCAGCGCGAGCGCCTCGGCGACGGCGTACTGGAACGGCCCCGAGGCCACGTACGTCAGGAACTGCTTCGCCGACCGTACGGCGCCGACCAGGGCCGGGGGCGCGGTCACCCAGCCCACCTTCCAGCCGGTGAACGAGAACGTCTTGCCCGCGCTGCCGATGGTGACCGTCCGCTCGCGCATCCCCGGCAGGCCGGCCAGCGGTACGTGCTCGGCGTCGTCGAAGACGAGGTGCTCGTAGACCTCGTCCGTCACCACGAGCAGATCCCGCTCGACGGCGAGCCGCGCGATCTCCGTCAGCTCCGCGCGGGTCAGCACGGTGCCGGTCGGATTGTGCGGGGTGTTGATCAGCAGCAGCCGGGTCCGGTCGGTGACGGCGTCGCGCAGCTCGTCGAGGTCGAGCCGGAACCGCCGATGGGCGACTCCGTCGTGGGTGCCCTCGGGCGTGCCCTCGTCGGGGCGCAGGGTCACGGGCACGCGGGTCCCGCCCGCCATGGCGATGCAGGCCGCGTACGAGTCGTAGTACGGCTCCAGGGCGATCACCTCGTCGCCGGGCTCCAGGAGCGCGAGCAGGGCGGCGGCGATGGCCTCGGTGGCGCCCGCCGTCACCAGGACCTCGGTGTCGGGGTCGTACGACAGGCCGTAGTGGCGCTTGTGGTGCGCGGTGATCGCGGTGCGCAGCTCGGGGACGCCCGGACCCGGCGGGTACTGGTTGCCGCGCCCGTCCCGCAGCGCGCGTACGGCCGCCTCCCGGATCTCTTCGGGGCCGTCCGTGTCCGGGAAACCCTGGCCGAGGTTGATCGAGCCGGTACTCGTCGCGAGGGCGGACATCTCGGCGAAGATCGTCGTCCCGAACTCGGCGAGCCGGCGGTTCAGGAAGGGGCGCGCGCTGGAGGTCATGCCGGTCATCCTCCGCCCGGGTCCGGGAGTTCCTCAACTCACCTTCGCCGACGGGCACCTGCGCAAGTCCACTACGCGCCGCCCCTGAACTGCGACCGCTACCCCAGGTCCGCCGCGCCGGAAGGCGGCTCCGGCATGGAGCCCGCAACGCCTTGGCCTCCGAGTTCGCCGTTGAGCCGGTGGGTGAGGATCATCGCCACATCGTCCGCCAAGTCGCCCTCGTTGTGGCGGATCAACGCCTGGTGCAGTTGCTCCAGGAATTCCGGTGGGGTGGTGTCGGCGTCCGTCCCCTCCATGGCCTCCGGCAGAGCGAAGAATTCGCCGTCGCGGTTGCGGGCCTCGATCACGCCGTCGGTGTACAGCAGCAGACGGTCACCGGGAACGAACGGATAGCTCTCAGGCTTGGCGGAGAGGTCGGTGGCGAGGTCTTCGAGACCGAGAGGCGGCAACGGTGAGGGCGGCATCAGGGTCGTGGCCCTGCCCTGGTGCAGCAGCAGCGGCGGTGGATGCCCGCGGTTGACCAGCTGCACCACGGGTTCGTCCGGCACCTGTGCGATGAGCGCCGTGACGAACCCTTCCAGCAGAACTTCCTGGTCGTACGCACCCGGCACGGCGACTTCCCGTCGTAGCGCGGCCGCGCAGTGGTTCATGACCTCCACCAGCTCATCCTCGTAGTGCACGGCTTCCCGGAACGCACCCAACGTCACCGCGACGGCCCGCACCGCGAGCAGCCCCTTGCCGCGGACGTCCCCCACGATCATCCGGACGCCGTACCGCGTCTGCACGGCCTCGTACAGATCACCGCCCACCTGTGCCCCCGTCCCCGCCGCGAGGGACAGGCTGCCCGCGAGCACCGGGCCCAGTCGCGCGGGTACGGGCCGCAGCACGACCTCCTGGGCCGCCACGGCGATCCGGCGGACCTGGTCGAGCTCTCTCTGCCTGCGCGTCTGCACAGCGCTGCTAGTAATGAAGCCAGCCACGGAGACCAGGGACAGAGCCAGAAAATTGGTATAGACCTGAAGGGTGCCCCATGCCCCGTTGTAGGTCGCGGTGGTCACGCTGATCGCCAGCGCGAGAGCCGCCGCCGCGGTGGTGCCCTTGGGCCCCATCGTCACTGCCGCCAAAGCCGGGACCGCAGTGAGAAAGGGCCCGGTATAGATGAAGTGCGCAGGCGTGAGCTCGATGACCAGCACGGCCAGCGCGATCAAGAAGGGCACGCATTGCATCAGCGTGAAGAGGACCCGGCCACGCCGACTTGTCCTGGGCGCAGGCGGTGAGCGCAAAAGCGACTTCATGACCCAAGCCTGCCCTGCTGACGCTCCCGGCTCCACTCTGCCGCCGGCCACCCACGGCCGAGAGCGGGCCCGACGCGCCTTTGACCGTCGCCCCTCCGCAAGCCCGTGCGATTCCGCGGCGCCGCTGCCGGGTAGGGCACCCTCGGACGGATGACCGAGTGGCGGGGGCGTCGCATGGACGGACGGGCCGGACGTGGTCCTGGCGGGCGGTCGGCGGGCTCGCCGTGCTGTGGCTCGCGGGGTGCGTGGCCGTGGTCTGGCTGCTGTTCGGCGCCCGGCTGGCCGCGCTGACCGGCATCGCGGGGCCGACCGGCACCTTCGTGATCGCCGGCTGCTTCGAGGGGCTGGAGGACACCGGCACCCACTGCCGGGGCGAGTACACGCCGTCGTCCGCGTCCGCCGATGCGACGGCGGCGCGGCCGATGCTGCTCCGCTCCGCCTCCGGCGACCTCCGGCCGGGCACCCGTACCCGGCGCGACGTCCGACTCGTCGGCGACACGGTCTTCGTGCCCTCGCCGCTCGCCGCCGCCGAATACGTCACCTTCGCCGGCTGGACGGCAGCCACCCTCGGCCTGCCCGGCCACTGGCTGCTCACCTCCGCCCGCCGAAGCCGCCTCCTCAACGGCGAGAACCATGTCTTCGTCTGGCTCGCCTCCCTGATCGGCGCCATCGCCCTCGGCGTCCTCGGCCTCCCGGTGGCCTGGCTCCTGGCGATCTCCCGGGGGTAGGAGAGGCTCGCCGCTCGTCAGGACACTCGCCGCTCGTCAGGACACTCGCCGCTCGTCAGGACACTCGCCGCTCGTCAGGACACTCGCCGCTCGTCAGGACAAACGTCGAGGCTGGGGGTCTACGCCCGTCCGATGCCCGGCGGCCGGGAGTCATCCCCACATGTGGATGCTCTGGAGTTCCTCAACTCTGCTTTGCGCCGTGAGGCGTGTGGGCATCCCCCTGTCACGCAAGACAGGAATCGAGAAGCACGGCCCACGGGGGGCGGCTTCGGGGGAACGGAAGGAGGGTGGCGCCATGATCATCGGCATCATCCTGGCGGTCGTCCTGCTCGTTGTGATCATGAAGGTCGTCAGCGCGGCCAAGAAGGGGCGGCGTCGTTCCAGGAGCAGTGCCGGCGGCACCGGCAGCTGGTGGGCCGGTGGCGCGGGGAGTGCCGCGTCCTGCGGTTCGTCCGGCGGCTCGTCCGGCGGCCACCACGGGGGTCACTCCTGTGGGGGCAACTCGTCGTGCGGAGGCTCGTCCTGCGGAGGCGGGTCCTCGTGCGGCGGCGGCGGGGGCGGATGCGGCGGAGGCAGCTGACACGGGGCAGCTGAGCTCCTCGCGGGAAACGCATCCGGCGCCCGGAGGTGCCCGTCGGCCGACGAATGCCGACGGGCACTTCCGTGCGCGAGGCGCACGCCATGGTTGAACAGTTGAGCTGTGGAGCCCTCGGGGGGATGGAAACCGCACGAAGTTGGGTAAAAACGCTGTGGCGGCACCACAGTTCATGATTCCCTCTAAACCACCAAAGCAGCCCTGGTACATCACCAAGCAGCCCTGGGCCGACAGGCCTCGGAAGTCCATCGGATGGTCCTATCGGACGCGTCCTTCGGATGCCCTTCCGGCCGGGCTGACGGGCCGTTCCCCCGGTGTTGACCGGGTGCGCCGGAACCCCACCTCACCTTTGCGTGCTAGCGGAGCCGACCCATGCTCACGACCCTGAACACCTCGTACACCGACACGCGCGCGGCCGATCTCGCCTGGGCTCTGGGTCGCGAACCGCTGCCGGCCCTCGCCGCGCTCGACCTCGAACTGGACGGGGCAAAACTGCAGTTGAGGCTGCTCGGCGCATCCCACCAGGTACTCCTGGAGGAGGAGCGGGGCAGTTGCTCGGAGACCGTCGCGTGCATCGCCGGCAGCAGCACACCCCTGCCGCTCGGCGTCGCGAAGCGGTTCGACGACTGGGAGTACGAGTTCGCGGCCCGGGTCGAAATCCTGTCCCCCGGCTCCTTCGCGGGCCGCGCCCAGGAGTTGCTGGCCCTGGTCTCCGACCACCCCCAGGGACTCGCCGGCGTCTTCCCCGGCAGCCCGCACGCCTTCACCGCGATGCTCGCCCAGCGCCACGAGGGCCAGGTCCATTGGCGTACGTGGCACGCGTACCCGCAGGACGGCCAGTTGGTCGCGACGCGTACGCGGGTCGGCGTGCGGACGGACGCCCTCAGTACGTCCGGTGTCTGAGGGCGAGCGTGCGATCGGACACCGGAAGCGTGGCGGGGCAGGGGAGTTGCGGAGGGTGGGGTTCGCGGCCGGTGTGCCGGGAAGATGCCCAGGTCAACTCCATGTGCCATGAAGCGCAAGGGTTTCCACACGTGTGGGTGACGAGACGTAGTAGCGGTGTGACGTAGCGTTCACGGCGTGATCGAACCGCACGCGCCAGCTCCGCCCGGCGCGCCGCCGCCCTGGGGCGTCCAGGGCCAGGCGCGGCTGCCCGTCCGCCCGGGCATCGGCAGGTTCCTCGTCCTGGCGGGAGTGTTCGTCTGCGCCGCGTGCGGACTCGTGTACGAACTCGAACTCGTCGCCCTCGCCTCGTACTTGATCGGCGACTCGGTCACCCAGGCATCCGTCGTGCTCTCCGTGATGGTCTTCGCCATGGGCGTCGGCTCCCTCGCCGCGAAGCGGCTCCGCCCGCGCGCCGCGGTCGGCTTCGGCGCGGTCGAGGCGGCGCTCGCACTGGTCGGCGGATGCAGCGCGATGGCCCTGTACGCCGTGTTCGCCTGGACCGGCGGTTGGGGCGGCCTGTGGGCGGACGGCCCCCGCTATCTGCTGGTGGCCTTCTCGCTCACCATCGGCCTGCTCATCGGTGCCGAAGTCCCCCTCCTCATGGAGCTCATACAGCGCATCCGCCGCCAGGACCCCGGCGGCGCGGTGGCCGACCTGTTCGCGGCGGACTACGTGGGCGCCCTCGTCGGCGGCCTCGCCTTCCCCTTCCTGCTGCTGCCCCTGTTCGGCCAGCTGACGGGCGCGCTGCTGACCGGCACGGTGAACGCGGTGGCGGGCGGAGCCCTCGTACTCGGCCTGTTCCGGAAGGACCTGACCCGCCGCGCGCGCTGGACGCTGCTGGTCTCCAACCTCCTCGTCCTCGGCCTCCTCGCCTCGGCCGCGGTGCTGGTCGACGACTTCGAACGGGCCGCACGGCACGCCCTGTACGGGGCGGACGTGCGCGTCGCGCTCCGCACCGGCGTCCAGGAGGTCGTCCTCACCGGCGGCACCCGCGGCCGCTCCCTCCACCTCTTCCTCGACGGCCGCGCGCGGTTCAGCGGACGCGACGAGCACCGCTATCACGAGGCGCTCGTCCACCCCGCGATGAACGGCCCCCACGCGCGCGTGCTGATCCTCGGGGGCGGTGACGGACTCGCCGCCCGCGAAGTGCTGCGCCACTCCGGGGTGCGCAGCGTCGACGTCGTCGAACGCGACGCGGACGTGGTCCGGCTGGCCCGCCACGACGCCGCGCTGTCCGCCCTGAACCGTCATGTGTACGACGACCCCCGGGTGCACGAGGTGACGGCGGACGCCTTCAGCCGGCTGCGCGACGCCCGTTCGACGTACGACGTCGTCATCTCGGACCTGCCCGACCCCGGCATCACCGCGAGCACCAAGATGTACTCGCAGGAGTTCTACGGCCTCGCGCGCCGCGTCCTCGCCCCCGGCGGCCGGCTCGTGGTCCACGCCGGCCCGCTGGCCGACCGGCACCGGGCCTTCTGGACGGTCGACTCGACGATCCGCGCGGCCGGCCTGTTCACCAGGCCCTACCGTGTCGGCGGCCGGGACTCCGGCTTCGCCGCCGGTCCCGACCGCACCACCGGCGGCGCGGCGGGCCCCGGCGGCGACTGGGGTTTCATCCTGGCCTCCCGCACACCCGCGTCCCTGCGGCTGGCCTCCCACTGTCCACGCCTGCGCACCCTCACCCAGGCGGCCCTGACGGCCGACGCGCGCGCCGCCGACCGAAGCCGTGTCCCCCACCCCCTGCCGCCCTCCACGCTGGTGCATCCGCGGTACCCCGACTGAGGCGGAGACGCGGGAATCCCGTGATACGCGGGTGCGGTCCGGGTCGTGCTGGGTAGGCTCGGCTGACATGGAGCATGAGGTGTTCGTTCCGTTTCCGGCCGGGCGGCTGAGGGAGGCCTTGGCGGATCCCGTCCGGATCGCCCGCGCGGTCCCGGGTCTCCAGCAGGACGCGTCGGCCGTCTCCGACGGCGCGGCGGACACGGGTGCGCCGCCCGCCTCGGGGACGGGGCGGGACGCCGCTTCCGGGACGGTGCAGGACGCCGCTTCCTGGACGGAGAAGGACGCCGTCTCGGGGACGGGGCAGGACGCCGTAGCCGGGACCGGTGAGGACGCCGCGGAGACGTCCTCCCCCGTCGGCCGCGAGCCGGGCGCGCGGGTCGCCGGGCGCCTGAAGGTCCGCGTCGCCGGGCACACGATCACCTATCGCGGCGCGTTCCGCGTCACCGCCCAGGACGACGCCTCGTACGCCGTCGAGGGCGACGCCACGGAGGTGCGCGGCGGGGGTGCCGTGAAACTGGCGCTGACCCTGCGGCTCGTTTCCTCCGACGGCGGCACCACCCTCGCGTTCGGCGGCACGGCCTCCGGCGACGGCCGCGTGGCCGAACTCCCGCACGACGCGGTGTCCTCGGCCGGACTGCGCCTGCTGACCCGCTTCGGCGAGGCGCTGACCGCGGGCCTCGCGAAACCGGCCGCCTCCACCCCCGACACCGGCCCTTCGACGGTCACCGGCCCCTCGACGGACACCGCGTCCACGGGAGTGTCCGAGCCCGACCTCAAGGCCGAATCCGGGCCCGAGGCCGAATCCGGGCCCGAGGCCGGGCAGGAAGCCGGGACCGAGTCCGAAGGCGGGAACGGAGCCGAGGCTTCCTCCGTCTTCGAGGCCGAGGTGCCGCCTCCTGCGCTCGATTCCGCGGCCGGGGACGGCGAGTTCGACGGGGAGGACTTCGTGGCGGAGGACGAGGAGCTGGGGGGCGAGGACGCGATGGCCGAGGCGGCGCACGCGCGGCGGACGATGATCGGGCGCAGTGCGGAGGAGGTGGACCACGCTCCTCCGCGTGGCCGCTACGCCCCCGTGCCGCCCCCGGAGGCCACGGCCGCCCGTGCCACCCTCCGCTGGGCGGCCCCCGCCGCGGCCCTAGCGCTGGCCTCGGCGATCGCCGTGACCCGGGCGCTGCGCAAGCGCCGGTGAGGGCGGGGGAACCACGCGGCGCTCCCGCCCCAGTAGGGTCAACTCCGTGAGTAACGAAGACATCACGCTGACCGCGGGTGACGCGGAGGTGACCGTGGCGCCGGGGAACGGCGGACGGGTCGGAAGTCTGCGGGTCGGCGGCGTCGAACTGCTGCGACAGGGCGCGAAGTTCGGGTGCTTCCCGATGGTCCCGTGGTGCGGGCGGATCCGCGACGGCCGGTTCCTCGACGGTGCCGCCGTCCGGCAGATGCCGCTCAACTCCCCGCCGCACGCGATCCACGGCACCGCCCGCGACGGCGCCTGGACCACGGCCCGCGTCACCGGGAGCGAGGCCGTGATCACGTACGACCTGGTGGACCCCTGGCCGCATCCCGCCCGCGTCACCCAGGCCTGCACCCTCACCGAGGACGCCCTGACGCTCACCATGTCCGTGGAGGCGTACGCGGACTCTTTCCCCGCCCAGATCGGCTGGCATCCCTGGTTCAACAGGAACCTGGGGGAGGGCGGCGAGGACGTCCGCGTCGATTTCCTGCCCGCCTGGCAGGAGGAGCGGGGCGCCGACCATCTGCCCACCGGCCGCCGCCTCGGCCCGGAGCCCGGCCCCTGGGACGACTGCTTCGGCATGCCGGGCGGCGTCGACGTGACGCTCACCTGGCCGGGGCGGCTCGAGCTGAAGGTCGGCAGCCGCGAGGAGTGGGTCGTCGTCTACGACGAGCAGGAGGCGGCCGTGTGCGTGGAGCCGCAGACCGGTCCGCCGAACGGGCTCAACACCCACCCCCGCCTGGTCACACCCATCGAACCCCTCGAAGCCACCACGACCTGGAGCTGGCGGCGCCTCTAAGCTGGCCTCCATGAGTGATGTACGCGGCGCGCTGCTGCAGCAGATCAAGGACAAGGCCGTGGTGCACGGCAAGGTGACCCTCTCCTCGGGTCTTGAGGCCGACTATTACGTGGACCTGCGCCGGATCACGCTGGACGGCGAGGCCGCCCCGCTCGTCGGTCAGGTCCTCCTCGACCTCACCGCCGACCTGGACTTCGACGCGGTCGGCGGGCTGACCATGGGCGCCGACCCGGTCGCCGCGGCCATGCTGCACGCGGCCTCCGCGCGCGGCCGCAGGCTGGACGCCTTCGTCGTCCGCAAGGCGGCCAAGGCGCACGGCCTGCAGCGCCGTGTCGAGGGTCCCGAGATCAAGGGCCGGCGTGTCCTCGTGGTCGAGGACACCTCGACCACGGGCGGCTCCCCGCTGGAGGCCGTCCAGGCCGTCCGGGAGGCCGGGGCCGAGGTCGTCGGCGTCGCCACGATCGTCGACCGCGCGACCGGTGCCGCCGAGAAGATCGAGGCGGGCGCCGGTGTCCCGTACCTCTTCGCCTACTCCAAGGGCGAGTTGGGGCTCGACTGACGAAGCTCCCGCGGGGCCCCGGCGACGGCAGGGTCCCGCATGTCGGATGGGGGTCTGGAGCATCCGGCGATGTCTGGAAAGATGGGGCCGACGATGACGTCGCCCCCCTAGGTCAGGGCCATAAGCACCAGTCCCGTCGTACCGCAGCAGCAGTACGCAGACCCGCACATACAAGGAGCGGACAGATGCCCATCGCAACCCCCGAGGTCTACAACGAGATGCTCGACCGGGCGAAGGCAGGCAAGTTCGCCTACCCGGCCATCAACGTGACCTCGTCCCAGACCCTGCACGCTGCGCTGCGCGGCTTCGCGGAGGCGGAGAGCGACGGCATCATCCAGATCTCCACCGGTGGTGCGGAGTTCCTGGGCGGTCAGCACAAGAAGGACATGGTGACGGGCGCCGTCGCGCTCGCCGAGTTCGCGCACATCGTCGCCGCGAAGTACGACGTCACGGTCGCGCTGCACACGGACCACTGTCCCAAGGACAAGCTGGACGGCTACGTACGTCCGCTGCTCGACATCTCCGCCGAGCGCGTCGCCAAGGGCCTGAACCCGCTGTTCCAGTCCCACATGTGGGACGGCTCCGCCGAGACCCTCGCCGACAACCTGGCCATCGGCCAGGAGCTGCTCGCCAAGGCCGTCGCCGCGAAGATCATCCTCGAGGTCGAGATCACCCCGACCGGTGGCGAGGAGGACGGCGTCAGCCACGAGATCAACGACGAGCTGTACACGACCGTCGACGACGCCCTGCGTACCGCCGAGGCCCTGGGCCTCGGCGACAAGGGCCGCTACCTGCTCGCCGCGTCGTTCGGCAACGTGCACGGCGTCTACAAGCCGGGCAACGTCGTCCTGCGCCCCGAGCTCCTCAAGGACCTCCAGGAGGGCGTGGCCGCCAAGTACGGCAAGGCGAGCCCGTTCGACTTCGTCTTCCACGGCGGCTCCGGCTCCACCGCCGAGGAGATCGCCACCGCGCTGGAGAACGGCGTCGTGAAGATGAACCTCGACACCGACACCCAGTACGCCTTCACCCGGCCCGTCGTGGACCACATGTTCCGCAACTACGACGGTGTCCTGAAGGTCGACGGCGAGGTCGGCACGAAGTCGAAGTACGACCCGCGCACCTGGGGCAAGCTCGCCGAGGCCGGCATGGCCCAGCGCGTGACCGAGGCCTGCGCCGCCCTGCGTTCCACGGGCACCCGCCTCAAGTAGTCATCCGGTACCTCGCGTAGTCATCCGGTAGCAGTACCTCCGGAAGGGCTCGGCACCTGCCATGGTGCCGGGCCCTTCCGTATGCTCCGAGGTATGGCCGTGCCTGCGAGGGACGCATCGGACGTGTCGGGCGGCAGACCCGCGGTACGGATCGCCTCCCCGACCGGGAAGTGGATCCTGCTGACCACCGTCCTCGGCTCCAGCATGGCCATGCTGGACTCGACGGTCGTCAATGTGGCCCTGCCGAGCATCGGCCGTGACCTGGACGCGAGCCTCGCCGCCCTCCAGTGGACCGTGAACGGCTACATGCTGTCGCTGGCCGGGCTGATCCTGCTGGGCGGCTCGCTCGGGGACCGCTTCGGGCGCCGGAAGGTCTTCGTCATCGGCGTGGTGTGGTTCGCCGCCGCCTCGCTGCTGTGCGGGCTCGCCCCGAACGTGGGAGTGCTCATCGGGGCCCGGGTTCTCCAGGGCGTCGGCGGTGCGCTGCTCACCCCGGGTTCGCTGGCGATCATCCAGGCCTCGTTCCACCCGGACGACCGGGCCCGTGCCGTCGGTCTGTGGTCGGGCTTCGGGGGTGTCGGGGCCGCCGTCGGGCCGTTCCTGGGCGGCTGGCTGGTGGACGGGCCCGGTTGGCGCTGGGTCTTCCTGCTGAACATCCCCGTCGCGCTGCTCTGCGCCCCGGTCGCCCTGCGGCACGTCCCCGAGACCGCTGGGGGAACCTCCCGTTCGAGCGGGGCCGAGAGTGGGAGAGGGAGCGGGGGAGGGAAGCGGCACCGCGGGTTCGACGTGCTGGGCGCCGTGCTCGGCGCGCTCTCGCTCGCCCTGGTGACGTATGCCCTGATCGAGGCCACGAGCGGTTCCGGGCTCGTGTGGGTGGCGGCGGTCGGCGGCGTGGCCGCGGGGGTGGCCTTCGTGTACGTCGAGCGGCGGCGGCCCGATCCGATGATGCCGCTGGACATCTTCCGATCGCGCCAGTTCACGGCCGTCAACCTGGTGACCCTGTGTGTCTACGCGGCGTTCGGTGGCTTCTTCTTCCTGACCGCGCTCCAGCTCCAGGTCGTGGCCGGCTACTCCGCGCTCGGGGCCGGTACGGCGCTGCTGCCGACCACGGTCCTGATGCTGCTCTTCTCCGCCCGCTCCGGCGAGCTCGCCCAGCGCATCGGCCCGCGCATCCCCCTGACGGTCGGGCCGCTGCTGTGCGCGGCGGGCATGCTGCTGATGCTGCGGGTGGGCGAGAACGCCTCGTACGTCGCCGACGTGCTGCCCGCGCTGCTGGTGATGGGCCTCGGCATGGTCACCCTGGTCGCGCCGCTGACCGCCACCGTCCTGGCCTCCGTGGACACCGGGCGGGCGGGCCTGGCCAGCGGGATCAACAACGCGGCGGCCCGCGCGGCCGGGCTCCTCGCCGTGGCCGCGCTGCCGCTGCTCACCGGGATGGGCGAGGAGGCGTACCGCTCGGCGGACGCCTTCGACGCGGCCTTCAGCCGGGCGATGCCGCTGTGCGCGGGCGTGCTGGTGCTCGGCGCCGTGGTGGCCTTCGCGACCGTACGGCGCCCGCCGCCCGACTGCACCCGCCCCGAGTGCCGTACGTACGGCTGGCTGACGTCGCCCCCGCTGGAGCCCGAGCGCTCCCGGGGTGTCCTGGGGGCCCCGGGCCCGAAGGGGGCTCCAGGCTCGAAGGGGTCCGCGGGCTGAGGTGCGGACGGTGAGCGCCTTCCGCCTGTTCATGCCATCCGCCTGTTCATGCCATCCGCCTGGGGGGTGTCCGGCCCCGCATGACGATCTCCGGTTGTCGTGGGCACGTTCGGTATCGGCCGAATTCGGTGTGGCCACGGAACGGGCCGCTCCCTGGACGCCGTGGGCAGCCGCCTCCGATCACGGGCGATGGAGCAGACTGGAGCCCATGACGATTCACGAGAACCTGCTCGGGGGACCGCCCCCGACCCATCTCCCCGACGACCCGGAGCCGCGCGAGCTCCTCGCCAACGGCACGGCCCCCGCCGATGTCGCCGCGAAGTACCCCACCTCCTCGCTCGCCTGGGCGCAGCTCGCCGACGACGCGTTCGAGCGTGGCAGCGTCGTCGAGTCGTACGCCTACGCCCGTACGGGCTACCACCGCGGCCTGGACGCCCTGCGCCGCAGCGGCTGGAAGGGCCACGGCCCGGTGCCCTGGGAGCACGAGCCGAACCGCGGCTTCCTGCGCGCCCTGCACGCCCTCGCCCGCGCCGCCGGGGCGATCGGCGAGCAGGAGGAGTACGAGCGCTGCAGCCAGTTCCTGAAGGACTCCTCGCCGACGGCGGCCCAGACCCTGGGCTAGAGCCCGGCCGGATTTCGGGGCGGTGACGCGGGTCCGCCTGGTGTGACCAGGCGGACCTTGCGGTTTCGGGGGACGATTGTGTTGGATGCCCGGTGGGGACCGGGGCCCCCGTGTCGGTAACGGCAGGGGCGGACCGCTACCCGGAGCACATTGCAGGAGACAGCGATGTCCCACCAGGCTCAGCCCACGCAGGCTCAGGAGCCCGAGACTCCGCATCTCGACTTCCAGGGCACGACGCCGTACGAGGACTACGTACAGGCCGACGTGCTCACCCACCTCCAGCACACCCTCTCCGACGACCCCGGAGAGATGGTCTTCCTGGTGACGACCCAGGTCATGGAGCTGTGGTTCACGGTCATCGTCCACGAGTGGGAGACCGCGGCCAAGGCCCTGCGCGCGGACGACGTCCCCGTCGCGGTGGCCGCGCTGAAGCGGTCCGTACGCGAGCTGGACGCGCTCAACGCCTCCTGGCGTCCGCTGGGGCAGCTCACCCCCGCCCAGTTCAACTCCTACCGCTCGGCCCTCGGCGAGGGCTCCGGCTTCCAGTCCGCGATGTACCGGCGCATGGAGTTCCTGCTCGGCGAGAAGGCCGCGTCCATGCTCGTCCCGCACCGGGGCGCGCCGCGCGTGCACGCCGAGCTGGAGAAGGCCCTGCACGAGCCGAGCCTGTACGACGAGGTGCTGCGGCTGCTCGCGCGGCGCGGGCACGCGATCCCGGCCGCGGTGCTGGAACGTGACGTGTCACAGCGCTACGAGCCCGTGCCCGAGGTCGAGGCCGCGTGGACGGCCCTGTACGCCGGTGACGACACCGACGAGCTCGCGCGGCTCGGCGAGGCGCTGACCGACGTCGCCGAGCTGGTGTGGCGCTGGCGCAACGACCACCTCGTCGCCACGCGGCGGGCGATGGGTTCGAAGACCGGCACGGGCGGCTCCGCCGGAGTGGCCTGGCTCGAGAAGCGCGCGCAGAAGAACGTGTTCCCCGAGCTGTGGACGGCGAGGTCCTATGTCTGAGCGAGGCTCTGTGTCCGCGCAGGCCGCGCGGGCGGCGGAACTGGACGCCGCCGACGAACTCGCCGGGCTGCGAAAGCAGTTCGTGCTCGACGACGTGGTGTACCTGGACGGGAACTCGCTCGGCGCGCTGCCGGTCGGGGTCCCCGGCCGGGTCGAGGACGTCGTACGCCGGCAGTGGGGTGAACTCCGCATCCGCAGCTGGGAGGAGAGCGGCTGGTGGACCGCGCCCGAGCGGATCGGCGACCGGATCGCCCCGCTGGTCGGCGCGGCGGCCGGACAGATCGTGGTCGGCGACTCGACCAGCGTGAACGTCTTCAAGGCGCTGGTGGGCGCGGTACGGCTGGCGGGCGACGGCCGGGACGAGATCCTCGTCGACGCGACGACGTTCCCCACGGACGGGTACATCGCGGCGTCGGCGGCCCGTCTGACCGGCTGCGAGCTGCGCCCGGTCGACCCCGACGAGGTGCCCTCGGCGCTCAGCTCCCGGACGGCGGCGGTGCTGCTCAACCACGTGGACTACCGCACGGGCCGACGCTACGACCTCCCGTCCCTGACGTCCGCGATCCATTCCGCGGGCGCGCTGGCGGTGTGGGACCTGTGCCACAGCGCGGGCGCCCTGCCGGTCGGGCTGGACGAGCACGGCGTGGACCTGGCGGTCGGGTGCACCTACAAGTACCTGAACGGCGGCCCGGGTTCACCCGCGTACCTCTACGTCCGCGCCGGTCTCCAGGACCGCTTCGACTCCCCGCTCCCCGGCTGGAACTCGCACGCCGACCCCTTCGGCATGAGCCCGTCGTACGCACCCGCTCCGGGCGCGCTGCGCGGGCGGGTCGGCACGCCGGACATCCTCTCGATGCTGGCCCTGGAAGCGGCGCTGGAGGTGTGGGACGGCGTCTCGATCGACAGCGTCCGCGCCAAGTCGCTCGCCCTGACCGACTTCTTCCTGGAGTGCGTCTCCGCGTACGTCCCTGAGGGCCGGGTCGAGTCGGTGACCCCCGCCGCCCACGCGGAACGGGGCAGCCAGGTGGCCCTGCGATGCGCGGACGCGGGCGCCGTGATGAAGCGCCTGATCGACCAGGGCGTCGTAGGCGACTTCCGCCACCCGGACATCCTCCGCTTCGGCTTCACCCCCCTGTACGTGAGCTTCGCGGAAACGGAACGGGCAGCACGAGTACTGGCAGACACCCTGCACTAGACCGGACAACGGACCCAGCGCCATCCCCACCGAAACTCGGAGACTCCGGCGTCCTGGGGGGCTCCGGCTTCCCCGGCGCCCCGGGTTCGGTTCCCGGGCGAGCCGTAGTCGGCGCTTCCCGGGCGCGCCGGATTCGGCTTCCCGGCGTACGGAAATTTCAGTCCCGGCCGGGGAAAGTTTCAGCCCCTCCGGCGTTTGAGGAGCGGGGGCTGGGGCGGAGCCCCAGGTACGGGAAGGGCAGGGGCGGAGGGGGCGAAACTCCTCCGACCCCGCCCCGACCGGGGTGCGCCCCGACCGGGGTACTCCGGCCCGCCGCCGGGGACGCCGTGGTCACCGGGCAACGACAGGGGCCTGGACCCGATCAGGTATCCGGCAGGGGGACGGGGCCCGGGGGCCCGGATTTCGACCCCGGGGCCGACTCCCCGGTGCAGGCCCCCGGCCAGAAGCTTCACTCGGCGCCGACAAACACCCCCGCCACGGCAGCGGCAACCGCAGCCCCCGCCGCCCGCTCCGCATCGGCGGCCCCCGGCACCACCCCCGTGGTGAGCAGCCCGTAGTACAACGGCGCCGAAACCGCCCGCACCACCCCCACCGCATCCGTCCCCACCGGCAACTCCCCCCGGGCGACCCCCTGTTCCACGCAGGGCGCCCACTCGGCGACCCGCACCTCGTAGAACCTCCGCAACGCCTCGGCCGTACGCGCGTCGCACGCCCCCGCGGCGATCACCGCCCGGAACAGCGCCCCCTGCCGAGGATCGGCGAGCGTCCGCCGTACGAGATCGGCGTTGGCCCGCAGATCCCCGAGCACGCTCCCCGTGTCCACCCGCGGAAGCGACTGCTCGGCCATGTCGCCGAGCAGATCGGCGACCAGCCCCGCCACCGACCCCCAGCGCCGGTACACGGTCGTCTTGCCCACCTCGGCCCGCCGGGCGACATCGGCCAGATCGAGATGCGCGAACCCCTCCTCGGCGAGCACGTCCCCGGCAGCCCGCAGAACGGCCGCACGGACCCGCGCCGTACGCCCCCCGGGCCGCACGGTGCCGGGCTCCGCGGACTCGGGCCGTACGCTGCCGGGCTCGGCGGACCCGTCCGGCTCGGGTCGTAGGCTGCCGGACTCGGCGGACTCGGCGGGCATGACGGTCTCCTTCGTCGATCACGTTCCGGACGGCTGGACGCCACCGCCAGCGTAACGAAACAGCAGAACCGTTTACCCCTCACCGAGCGTGACAACCCGGTGTCGACGCACGTCACCGGCCTGATACCGTCCCCGCCAACGGCCGAATCTTCCCTGGTCCGCCAAATCCGTTTCACCGCTGAGAGGTTGGAGCATGCAGGACGACGCCGCATCCCGGGACGGCGCCGACGCCGCGGCACAGCACGGCGCCGGAGCACAGCGCGACGGCGCCGCCGAGCGGGAGGCCGCCGTCGCCCGCGATGCCGCCGAAGAGGCGTCCGCCTTCTCGCACCCGGCCGTGGACCCCGACGTCACCGTGGCGTACGGCGACCACCCCGACCAGGTGATCGACTTCTACGCCCCGCGCGATCCCGACCCGGCGGTCCTCACCCCCCTCGTGGTGGTTCTGCACGGTGGCGCCTGGCGTGCCCCGTACGACCGCCGCCACATCACCCCGTTCGCGGACTTCCTGACCCGCCGAGGCTTCGCCGTGGCGAACGTCGAGTACCGCCGCGGCGAGGCGACGCCCCCCGCGCCGGGCGGGTCCGCGATTCCCGCGCAGAGCGGCCCCGCGGCCCCGGGGCCGGATGGTGCGGCCTCTTCCGGAGGTCCGGTCGCCGGCCGATGGCCCGACACCCTCGACGACGTGGCGGCAGCGCTCGACGCGCTGCCCGCCCTCGTACGCGAGGCGCTCCCGCAGGCCGACCCCCGGCGCATAGTGGTCACCGGCCACTCGGCGGGCGGTCACCTGGCCCTGTGGGCGGCGGCCCGTCACCTGCTGCCCGCCGACGCGCCCTGGTACACCGAGCGCCCCGCACCGCTGCGCGGCGTCGTCGCCCTCGCCCCGATCGCGGACTTCCAGGTCGCGGAGAAGCTCGATGTCTGCGGCGGAGCTTCCCGCCAATTCCTGGGCGGGGAAGCCACGTTCGCGGAACGTCTGCCCTACGCCGACCCGGTGCGGCTTCTCCCGACCGGCATTGCCACCACCCTGGTCCAGGGCCGCACCGACATCGTCGTTCCGCAGGCGGTCGCCGAGTCGTACGCGGACGCGGCGGCCAAGGCGGGCGAGGTGGTCGGCCTGACGCTTCTGGAGGACGTCGGTCACTTCCCCCTGATCGACCCGGCCGCCGACGCCTGCGCCGTGGTGGCGGAGGAGATCGCCCAACTGGCCTGGTAGCCGAGGAGCGGGCCCGACGGCCAGGCATCACCGGCCCGGCCCGGCCCAGCGGCCAGGCACCCGGCCCGGCGATCGGGCGCCGGGCCGGCCGTCAGGAGAGTCGTCGATGGGCCATCAACCACCTTGGCAGTCAAGGTAGTTGACCGCACTCACTCGAACCCTGGTCATACCCGTAGTACCTGAGAGCTACCTCCCAGGTGAGTTCCACAGCGGGACGCGGACGACATGTGACGATCCGTAATTTCCCTTCCAGTGCCGCCCGACGAACGGGCGGACGGGGAGGGACGGACATCATGGAATTCCGGGCGAAGTCGACCGCCAGAGGAAGAGCGGACGTCTCCGCGCACCGGCCCCGAGGCAAACCGACCGCACCCACCGCACCCACCGCGCCGACTGCGCAGACCGTGCGGACTGCGCAGACCGTGCGGACCGAAGGCTCCCGCCCCGACCCCGGCCGCCACGCCGGAGGCCGGTTCGCCGCGCACGCCGCACCCGCCCCGCCGACCTCGCACGCCGCGCCGACTGCGGAGACCGTGCGGACCGAAGGCTCCCGCCCCGGCCCCCGCCCCCGCGCCGGAGGCCGGTTCGCCCGTCGGCTGCGCCGGACGCTGCTCGCCGCGCTCGTCACGGCGGCCGTGGTCGTCCCCGTATCCGCCGCCGCCCGGCCGGAGATCCCCGCACCCGCGCCCGCGGTCCTCGCGCCGCTGACGGCGGCGACCCTGGACACGGCGTACGAGGCGAACCGGGCCAACGCCGCGGAGGCGGCCCGAATGGCCGCGGACCACGGCGACCGCACCCGCGCCGCCGCCGACCGCGCCATGGCCGCCCCCTCCCGTCGTCTTCTCTCGTTCGACGGCCGGGGCCCCGGCCGGGCCGTCGAGGTCTTCGGCGACCTCGCCCACGCCGACCGCGTGGCCGTCCTGGTCCCGGGCTCGGACACCACGCTGGAGACGTACGACCGTTTCCGCGCCGGTGCCCTCACCCTGCGCGACCGACTCGGCCCGCGCGGGGCCGTCCTCGCCTGGCTCGGGTACGAGACGCCGGGCACCGTGAGCACCACGGTCCTGACGACGGACCGCGCGGAGGACGCGGCTCCCCTCCTGCGGGCGTTCCTGCGCCAACTGCGCGGCGTCGTCGGCCGGTCGGCGCACCTGACCCTGCTCTGCCACTCGTACGGCACGGCGGTCTGCGGCAGCGCGGCCCCGGGCTCGGACGCGAGCGACATCGTCTTCATCGGCAGCCCGGGCACCGGAGCGTCCTCCACCGCGGCGCTGCGCACCTCCGCCCGCGTCTGGGCGGCCCGCGGCTCCGCCGACTGGATCGCGCGTGTCCCGCACGCGAGCGTCGGCCTGTTCGGCACGACCGTCGGACTCGGCCCCGACCCGGTGTCCCCGTCCTTCGGCGCCCGGGTCTTCCGGGCGGGCTCCCACGGCCACAGCGACTACTTCGAACCGGGCTCGGTGTCGCTGGCCAACCTCGCCCGCATCGTCCTCGGCGACACCTCGGAGGTGACCCGTGCGTGAAGTGACCGGCACGACGGCCCTGACCGGCGTACGGACCGCGATCGACCGCATCGACCGGGCCACCCCCGTCGAGCGGGACCGCGCTGTCGACGCCCTGCGCGCCCTCGCGATCCTGGGCGTCGTCCTGGGCCACTGGCTGGTGACGGCACTGGTCGCTGACGGCGGCGCACTGCGCGCGGCCAGCCCGTTGCGGCCCATGCCGTGGCTGGCCCCGATCTCCTGGGTCTTCCAGACGCTCGCCGTGTTCTTCCTGGTGGGCGGCCATGTGGCGACGAAGAGCTTTGCGTCGGCGCGGGCGCGCGGCACGACGTACGGGCAGTGGCTGCGCGCCCGGCTGAGCCGCCTCCTGAGGCCGATCACCGCGGTGCTGACACTCTGGGCGGTCGCGACGGTCTGCCTGCTCGCGTCCGGCGCAGACCTCGGCACGGTGCACACACTGGTGAAGCTGGCGTTGTCCCCGCTCTGGTTCCTGGTGGTCTTCGCCGGACTGACGGCGGCGACACCGCTGCTGACCCGCGTCAACCCGCTGTGGCCGCTGGCCGTCGTTCTCCATGTGGACGTCATCCGTTTCGGCCTCGGCGGCCCGGCATGGCTCGGCTGGGTGAACGTCGCGGCCGGCTGGCTGGTGCCCTATGCCCTGGGCGCCGCCTGGACGCGCGGCGAGCTGGAGCGGCGGCGCGCGGGCTGGGTGCTGTTCGGGGGCGGAGCCGTGGCGACGGTCGTGCTGGTGGCGTGGGGCGGTTATCCGGCGTCCATGGTCGGCATACCGGGGGCCACGGTCTCCAACCTGAACCCGCCGACGCTGGCCGCCGTCACCTTCGGTCTGGCCCAGTGCGGTCTCGCGCTGCTGCTGCGCGAGCCGCTGCGCCGAGGGATGCGGCGCCCCGCCGTCTGGGCGGGGATCGCCTTCGCCAACCTCTCCGCGATGACGATATTCCTCTGGCACCAGACGTCCCTGATGGCGGTCACCGCCCTCGGCCTGCTCGCGGGCCGGCTCCCCGGTCTGCACACCACCCCCGACACCCTGGCGTGGGTGGCCGCGAGAGTCGCCTGGCTGCCCGTCTTCGTCTGCGCCCTCGCTCTGTGCCGGTGCGCCTTCGGCATCCACGAGCGGGTCTCCCGCCGCCCCACCGGCGGCACGTCCCGAGTCGTCCGCGTCCACCGAGACTCCGGCCCGGCCACCCCCAAGGCGGCGCCCCGTGCCTAGGGTTGACGCCGTGACCCACAAGGAGCGCAGGCCCGTGAACAGCGAACCCGCCGCGCTCTCCGACGACCCCTCACACCCACGCGAGGCCCCCGCCCCCACTCCTGCGCCCGCTCCCGAGCCCGTCAGCCGAGCCTCCCACGCGTCCCACACCTCCCACGCCTCCCACGCGTCCCGCACCTCCCGCACCTCCCGCATACAGGCACTGGCCCAGACCCCCTTCCCTTTCCTGCGCGGGATCCTGGCCGAGCTCGCGTCACCGACGGCCGCGCCGCTGCCACCGTTGTCCCGCCCCCGCTGGCTGCGCCGGCTGCCGCATGTCGTGCTGTGCTGGATCGCCCTCGGCCTCGGTCTGGCGGCCGCCGACGAGCTGAGCGGCAGCTATCGACTGGGTGCTCTGCTGGGCACGATGAGCGGCCTCGTGCTGGGAGCGGCGGTCGCGCTCGCGCTGTGGCGCCCGGTGGCGGCCTGGTGGCTGTCGCTGGGCACCACCGTGGTCGCCGCCACCGCGGCCCGCTCGCACATGGTGGCGGGCTTCCCCCTGGAGGGACCGGACTGGCCGTGGAGCACGCCCGCGATCATGGCGCAGGCTTTTGTGTTCTTCCTGCTGGCTCTCCGGGTACCCACCCGCGTCGTCGTCGGCGCACTGTCCCTGACCGCTGTGGCCACGTACGTGCTGGCGGCCGTGCTGGGCGGACCGTCGCACCGTCCCACGGGCATGCTGGACGGTCCGGCGTACCGTTCGACGGGCATGCTGGCGGTGGTCGTCTTCGCCGCCGTCGTCCTTCTGGGCACGGCGCTGCGCGGTCGCCGCGAGGCGCGTACGCAACTGGTCGAGCAGGCCTCGCTGACCGAGGAGGAGCGCGCCCGCCGCACCCTCCTGGAGGAGCGCAGCCGCATCGCGCGCGAGCTGCACGACGTGGTCGCGCACCACATGTCGGTGATCTCCATTCAGGCGCAGGTCGCCCCGCACCTGGTCGAGAACCCGACGCGGGAACTGAAGGAGAACCTGGAGGGCATCCGGCAGAACGCCCTGGAGGCGTTGACCGAGCTGCGCCGTGTGCTCGGAGTGCTGCGGTCGGAGAATCCGGAGGACCCGTACGGCCTCGGTGCGGGCGCGGGGGTGGCTCCGGACGCTCCGCAGCCGACGCTGGACCGCCTCGACGCCCTGGTCGAGAACACCCGCGCGGCGGGACTGGACGTGACCACGGAGATCACCGGGGAGCAGCTTCCCCTGGCGCCGGGCGTGGAACTGTCGGCGTACCGGATCATCCAGGAGGCACTGAGCAACGCCCTGCGGCACGCGCCGGGTTCCGCGGTCAAGGTGGAGCTCTGGCACTTCCCGAGGGGCCTCCAGGTCAGGGTCGTCAACTCACGTCCCGAGCGACCCGCTCCGCCGTCCCCGGGCGCGGGACACGGACTGCTCGGTATGCGGGAGCGCGTCGCGATGCTCGGTGGCACCCTCGTGACCTCGGAAACGTCCTGCGGCGGCTTCGCGGTGGCGGCCTTCCTCCCGCGCAACGGCATCGGGCCCTCCGACGGCGCGGCTCCCACCCACGACGCCGTCCGGACCGACGACACCATCGCAGGCCTCCCAGGAGAAGAGACTCCATGACGACCGTGAGCGGCACCATCCGCGTACTGATCGCCGACGACCAGCAGATGGTCCGGCAGGGATTCACCGTGCTGCTCAACACCCAGCCCGACATCGACGTGATCGGCCAGGCGGTCGACGGACTCGACGCGATTCTCCAGGTCGCCGAACTCGCCCCGGACGTCGTCCTGATGGACATCCGCATGCCCGAACTGGGCGGCATCGAGGCGACCCGCCGCATCACCACCGACACTCCGCACATCAAGGTCCTGGTGCTCACCACGTTCGACCTCGACGAGTACGTCTACGAAGCCCTCCGCGCCGGCGCCTCCGGCTTCCTCCTCAAAGACGCCTCGGCAGATCAACTCGCCGAGGCGGTCCGGGTGGTGGCGGCCGGTGACGCTCTCCTCGCCCCCGGCATCACCCGCCGCCTCATCGCCGAGTTCTCCCGCCTCGACTCCACCCCGCGCGCGCCCCTCAAGCAACGCGTCGGCGACCTCACCGAACGCGAAACCGAGGTCCTGGCCCACATCGCCCAGGGCCTCTCCAACGCCGAGATCGCCCAACGCCTGGTGGTGGCCGAGCAGACCGTGAAGACCCACGTGGGCCGCATCCTCGTCAAACTGGGCCTGCGCGACCGCACCCAAGCAGCAGTCTTCGCCTACGAGTCGGGCCTGATCCGCCCCACGGGCTACTGACCCACCCCACCCCACCCACGCCCCCACCCTCGCCCGCTCCCCTCCCCACCGACGGCCCACTCCCGACCCGTCCGGGCCCCCAACCTTCTTTCGCCCCCTCCGCCCCTACCCGTCCCGTACCGGGGGGGGCCCCCCCCCCCCCCCCCGCGGCAAACACCCCGGGGGGGAGGAAAAACCCCCCCCAAAGAACAAAAAAAAAACCCCCCCCCCCCCGCG
>NZ_JBHWVI010000111.1:0-308 GCF_042737005.1 Streptomyces sp. NPDC060027 | reverse complement strand
ACCTGGGGCTCCGCCCCAGCCCCCGCTCCTCAAACGCCGGAGGGGCTGAAACTTCCCCGGAGCTGAAAGGAAACTTCCACCCGGCCGGGACCGAGAGGACTTTCTCGTCGGCCGGGGCGGGAAAACGGAATCGCACCCGCACCCGAAAAGTGCACCAGGGGGGCGACGCCCAAGCTCCCGCGCACCCGCAGCGGGCGTCGCACGGGAGGGGCCGTGCCGGTACATCCCTATGTCCGTCGCTTACGTCCGGATCGAGCAGCAGTTCGCACAGGTAGCCCACGTCTGATCCAGCGGCGACGGACTGGGAT
>NZ_JBHWVI010000110.1:0-28376 GCF_042737005.1 Streptomyces sp. NPDC060027 | reverse complement strand
CCAAGTACATCCAGTACGAGGACTTCCGGCCGGCACACCGAGAGCACGCACCGGGCGCCGCTCCTTGACGGGCAAACGTTGCCTGCCGCGGCACTAGGAACCGAGAACCGACGCAAGTCCGGTCACGCCCGGCTGCTGGAGCGCTGGCTGCCTCATCTGGCGCCGGCGCGCTGGTGGTCGCCCACGACGTGTGCCACCCGGTCTTCGCCTGGGACCTGCGCGACCACGCCGCGTTCACCAAGGACCGCGGGGCCGTCGCCACCACGACGCTGCCGGTGGAGTCTGCGGTTTCGAAGTCAGCCGCTGGCCGGAATGATCCGCCCCCTCGGCCCACCGGCGCGAGAATGATCCCGCCGCGCGTACGGCGCTCCGCGGTGGCCGGCGGCCCGCCCGCCGGTGCCGGGACGACGAGCAGGGCGGGTACCGCGTCTCGCGGCGGGCAGCCCCGTGAGTCGGCGATCGGCGTCCGTACGGGGCGTCGCCCACCGGCCCCGCCAGGACTGACCACCCCCGACGCGGTTTCGGTGGAGCTGTTCAGCGGTCGACGGAGTTTCCGCGTTTCGACCCCACCTTCCACCGACCCTCGACCGACCTTCGACAGACTTTTTTCGACCGACCCTCAAGCGAGCAAAGGATGGACCATCGTGCGCAAGGTGCTCATCGCCAACCGCGGTGAGATCGCTGTCCGCGTGGCCCGGGCGTGCCGGGGTGCCGGGATCGCGAGCGTCGCCGGGTATGCCCTTCGCCGAACTCCCAGTGGCGACCCTGCGCGACGGTGTCAGCCTGGCGGACGCGCGAAGCCACTTCGACGAGGACGGCGACCCGAGGGACACCCCGGGTCTCTCGGCAGCGGTGAATACCGTGCTCGGCCAGCCGATGTGGTGGGCGGCCGCGCTCCAACAGGCGTGCGAGCGAAGCCCGTTCGCGGCGTGAACAGGAGGGAGACGACCGTGGCAAGGCTGGAGCCCCGGGGCATGCAGCGGACGTACGCGACCAGGACGACCGGGGTCACGGACGTCACCCTCGACGCGGGTGGCATCACCCTGCCGAGACTGCGCATCGAGCCGCCGGGCCCGTCACCCCGGGCGAGCGTGGTCGCCGCGCACGGCGGCGGGATGACGGCCGGGGGCTTCGACCGGCAGGCGCATCCGAGCGGGTCGCTGCTGGGGCTGGGGGCACGTCTCGGTCTCGCGGTACTGAGCCTGGACCGGCCAGGCTACGGTCGCTCCGCCCGCGAGTTTCCGCACGGGCAGAGCCTCACCGAGCGGTCCGCCACGCTGCACGCGGCACTCGACGACCACGCGCGGCGGCTCCCGAAGGCGGCGGGGTTCAGCCTCGGGTGGGCCGCCCGTTCCTACCACCTGCGTGTCCTGGCCTTCCTGGAGGAACTGCTCGCGCCGCGCGGGCAGGTCGGCGCGTGAGGCAGGAGGCGCCCCGGCGAACCGCTCGCACGGCCGGGCCCGTCCCTCGGGTCAAGGCCATCGGCCGGTCCCTGTCGGTACGCAACTTCCGGCTGTTCTTCACCGGCCAGCTCATCTCGGTCATGGGCACCTGGATGATGATCGTCACGCAGGACTGGCTGGTGCTGTCCCTGTCCGACGACTCGGCCGGCGTTCTCGGCATCGTCACAGCCCTCCAGTTCGCCCCCATGCTGTTTCTCTCGCTCTACGGAGGCCGGCTCGCCGACCGCCATGACAAGCGCACGATTCTCGTCGCGGCCAACCTCGTCTCGGGTGCCCTGTCGGTGACCCTGGCTCCCTTGGTCATCACGGGAGCTGTGCGCGTATGGCACGTGTGCGCCCTGGCCCTCTGCCTCGGCGTGGTCAACGCGATCGAGACGCCGACCCGGATGTCCTTCGTGCATGAGATGGTCGGCGGCGAACTCCTGCCCAACGCCTCGGCCCTGAGCGCCGCCTACTTCAATCTGGCACGCATCTTCGGACCCGCGCTGGGCGGTCTCGCGATCACCTGGCTCGGCATCGGCACCGTGTCGGTGCTCAACGCGGTCAGCTACCTGGCCACCGTGGCGGCGCTGCTGATGATGCGCCCCGAGGAACTGCTTCGGGGAAGGAGCACCGCGCGTGACGGACGCTCCGTCGACGCGCTGCGGTACGTCGCAGCGCGCCCCGACCTGCTGCTGCCCCTTCTCACGGTCGCCCTCGTCGCCCTCTTCGGTCTGAACTTCCAGCTCACTCTGCCGCTGCTCGCCAAGACGGTCTTCCACGCCGACGCCGGGTCCTTCGGGCTGTTCACCTCCGCCGTCGCCGCGGGATCGCTGATCGGCGCCCTGGTCGGCACGGGACGCAAGGGACGCCCGTCGGCGCTGCTGGTGGCCGGAGCGGCCGTCGCCTTCGGTACGGCGGAGGCACTGACCGGGCTCGCTCCGGGGCAAGGCACCGCCCTGGTTCTGCTGGCTGTCACGGGCTTCACCGCCCTCTACTTCACCCAGGCCGTCAACCACCGCGTCCAACTCGGCTCGGCCCCCGGCTTCCGTGGCCGGATCCTGGCGCTCTACACCCTCCTGCTCCAAGGATCGACGCCCTTCGGCGCCCTCCTGACAGGCTGGATCGCCGCCCGCCACGGTGCTCGCTCGGCCCTCGTCGTCGGTGGCCTGATCTCCTTGGCCACCGGTCTCGCGGCCCTGGCGTTCCTCGCGCTCCGCGCTTCCCGGCAGCCAGGGCCCGCGGAGAAGAAGAGGGCCCCCTGACGGGCGCGAGGTGCGCTGGGCGCGGCCGCGGAATACGCCTCGGACGGAGTCCTCTTGAGTGGTCATGCCGTAAAGACTGCGTCCGCGAGTGACGCGATGCGGAGCCCGTCCGGCCGCCGGAAAACACGAACCGAAAGGAATTCCTCATGCAGGTGCAGTACACCGACCGTATGGCGACGGCCATGGGGACCGCGAGCGAACTCGCCGCCGCCCAGCGCAGTCCTGAACTGTTCACCATTCATCTGCTCACCGTGCTGAGTGCACAGGATGACTCCACCTTCTCGGCCCTGCTGGTCGCCAACGGCGTGGATCTGACGGCTTTCCATGAATTCTCCGCCCATCGCGGCCGACAGATGATTCCGCCGGTGTCGCGGACGTCCGCGGACGACATCCGGCCCAGCCAGGAGCACGCGGCCCTGCTGGAGGGCGCGGCCGCCGAGATGGGGGAGATCGGTGACGGCCGGCTCGGCACCGAGCACATCCTGCTGGCGGCGCTCAAGTACCGTCCCGGAAAAGGCGCCTGGGCCGTCTTCGACCTCTCCTACGCTCCGGTCCGCAAAAGCTTGGACGCACTGAGGAAGAACTCGACGGTGTGACCACGGGGCGGTCATCCGGCCGGCGTCCCACACCGCCGTCCGGATGACCGCCGCGTCGTCGGGACTGACCGGAACCAACGCCCGGGGCTCGCCATCCCGCCGGGCTCCGGTACCTTCCTGTGGTCGGTGGGAAGGATGAAGTCGCCGTGGCGTAGCCGACGTTGCGGCCATGAGCGCCTGTCCAAGATCATGTCATCGCGACCCGACCCGAGGCGACACCCGGATCTCCCGAACCGGTGGCCGCCGCCCGCACAAGCCGCACCAGAGCCGCACGCGCACGTTCGCCCAAGAGGCCCGCCCAAGAACCGAATCCGCCCGTCAGGAACGAACTCACCGACGGACCCCGCGCACTTGGGCGCTGATCGGCGAAGACCCCCACGTCCGCGCACCAACACCCACTCACAGAGGTCCGATGCCCACCCTCAGATTTGGCAAGTACCTGACACTGGCGACCGCGGCCCTCCTGCTGCTGGCCACGGCCCCCGGGGCGGTAGCCGCCACCGCGGACCCTGCGAGCATCGCGCAGACGACGTCCGCCGACGCACAGGCGACCGACGTACAGGCGAGCGAGGCGTGGCAACCGCCGTTGTCCACACGCGGACGGTACGTCGTCGACGCCGACGGCAACCGTTTCCGGCTGAAGTCGGCCAACTGGGACGGTGCGCAGGGCTCCTGGACAGGCAGCGGCAGCGCCGCCGACCCGGCCAACCATCACGCCGGACAGAACTCCTACGGCATCCCCCTCGGCCTGGACCGCGTCCCCCTGCCCCAACTGCTCTCCGACTTCCACCGGCTCGGCATCAACAGCATCCGGCTACCGTTCTCCAACGAGATGATCCATACGACGACGCCTGTTCCGGACGTCGCCCTCACGGCCAACCCGGGACTGCGCGGCAGAACACCACTGCAGGTGTACGACGCCGTGGTCGCCGCCCTCACCCAGGACGGGTTCGCGGTCATCCTCAACAACCACACCAACACCTCGCGTTGGTGCTGCGGCATCGACGGCAACGAACGATGGAACAGCGGACAGTCGACCCAGCAGTGGGCGGACGACTGGGTCTTCATGGCCCGCCGCTACGCCAGTGAACCGCGCGTGGTGGGGGCCGACCTCTACAACGAGGTACGCCGTGACGTACTGGACGACCCCAACTGGGGCCTGGGCGACGCCCACGACTGGTACGCGGCCGCCCAGCTCGCCGCGGACCGCATCCTCTCCGAGGCCAACCCCGACCTCCTCATCGTCATCGAGGGCATCAACTGGACCGGGCTGCCGGTCGACGGACTCCCGCACGGCCGCCCCACCCTCACCCCCGCGCGCACGCTCTCGCACACCCTCGTCGCCACGCACAAGCTGGTGTACTCCGCCCACTTCTACGGATACACCGGCCCCAACCACAGCGGCGCGACCGGGATCGGCGAGACCCACGACGCCCGCTACCAGGACCTCACCCGCGATCAGCTCCGCCAAGTCCTCGACGACCAGGCCTTCTTCGTCTCCTCGGAGGGAAACCAGCACTTCACCGCGCCGGTGTGGATCAGCGAGTTCGGCATCGGAGCGGGCGAGACCGGCGCCGCCGCCCGTACCTGGTTCGGCAACATCACCGACTACTTCGCCGACCACGACGCCGACTTCGCCTACTGGCCGCTCGTCGGGTGGGAGGGCCACGACGACTGGTCCCTGCTGCGCTACGACACCTCGGGCAACCGGTACGGCATCCTCGACCAGGCCGACTGGCGCGCGACCGCGTGGAACCGGCTCATGACCGCGCCGACCCGCACCGGGTCCGTCGCCGCGGTCCCCAGCTGGAGCATGCTCGCCACCGATCACGGCGACCACGTCCAGTCGCTCCGGGTGCGAGCGAGCGGCGACTGGAACTCGGGTGCGTCCAAGGCCGCTTGCCCCGACGGCCAGCGCCTGATCGGTCTCGGCCACAGCGGCGTTCGCGGGCTGTGCACCGACGTCTCCACCGGCGACCTTCGCGCCGCGGGCACCACGCAGACGGTCGTCACCGACGAACGCCACGTGCCCGCGGGCGGCGACTGGGCCTCCGGGTACACCAAGTTGCAGTGTCCCGCGGGGAACTTCCTCATCGGCTACAGCCGTCGCGGCGGCCGGACGTCGGCGGCCCTGTGCGTTCCCGCCGGCCACTCGCTGGCGGGCGCCGGGCGAACCGTGTGGTTCGACCGGTCCGACAACCGGCCCACCGCCGCCGCCGGCGGCGACTTCGCCAACGGCGACTACAAGGGCCAGTGCGCCGACGACGAGTACGCCGCCGGGATCGCCTTCACCACACGCCTCGGCGCCAACCCGGGCCCGGCCGCCCTGTTGTGCCGCAAACTGACCTGATCGCCACTCGCCCGCTGCCAGGGCCGCGGCATCATCCCGGGTAGCCCCGGCTGCCGACGGGACCGATGTGGGGCGCCACTTCCGCGGCGCCCCACACTCGGCATCAAGGGCCCACGAAGGTCGTACTCGTTCACGACAGCCCCGTTCCGGTTGGTCCTGTGTCAGAACATCTACGCGGGGCGCCGACTCCTTCGCTCCGGGCGTCTGCTCGGCGCCGGTCCAGGCTTCGCCGCCGCTGCGGCACCACCACGTCGGCCACGGCGCTGTCGCTTCCGTTCTGGATGCGGGTCCGCCGGGGGCGGTGCGCTGTGTGCGGATCAGCGGGCGATCGAGATCGCGAAGGGAGCGAATCCGCTGGACCGAATCACGTGCGGTACGAACAGGATCGCGGCCTCAGTGGCTCGGGCGGTCTGGATGCCGCCGAGATCAGTGATCCACTCCTTGCGCCAACCGAGGCTGATGAGCAGTTCACGGACGGTCTGCTTGGCCTGCGAGTCCTCGCCCGAGAGGAAGGCGTCGGGCGCCTGGGTGAGCGTGGCCGGCGCGGTCATCACCGGGAAGAGCATGGTGTTGAGTGTCTTGACGACGCGCGTTTCAGGGAGCGCTTCCTGGAGTTGCTCGGCGAGGCTTGAGCCGGGGTAGATCAGGTCGGCGGGCAGTCCGTCCGGTCCGTCGACGGTGGCGTTGGAGACGTCGACGAGGATCTTGCCGCGCAGCTCCTCGCGCAGGGCGACGAGCCGGTCCAGCGAACCGGCGCCCGGGGTGGCGTTGATGACGATCCGGGCTGTCCGGGCAGCGTCGGCGGCGGCGCCCGGAGCGCGGTCCGCCACGGTCACCTCATGCCCTGCCCGGGTGAGGGCTGCGGCCAGGTTGCCGCCGACGCGGCCGTTTCCGAGAACTGCGAGCGTGGTCATGATGATCTGGTCCTTCCGTGCGTGCAGATTGTGGTGCGCGGTCAGCGCGAGAGCGTGGCGACGGCCTCGGCGTGGACCCCGGGCGCGGCGGCCAGGAAACTCTCGCTCTGCGGGGTCCAGGGGCGCCCTTCGGCGTCGGAGATCTGTCCGCCGGCCTCGGTGACGAGCAGCGCCCCGGGCAGCAGGTCGGCGCGGGCGCCGGCGAACTGCCAGAAGGCGTCGATCCGGCCGGCGGCCACGTTCAGCAGGTGCAGGGTCGCGGGCACGGCGGCGCGGACGACGAGCGCGCCGAAGAGCATCGCGGTGATCGAGGAGCCGACGCGCCGCACGACCTTCTCGTCCTCGTCCGGCCGGGCCTGGCTGGTCGCCACGATGCTCAGGCCGAGGTCCGCGGTCGGCGAGACGTGCAGCGGCCGGCCGTCGAGGTGGGCGCCCGCGCCGGCGAGCGCGGTGTAGGTCTCGCCGGTCAGCGGCAGATGGACCGCGGTGAGCACCGGCTGATTCTCGCGCACGAGGGTGGCGGTCACCGCCCACTCCGGCAGGGCGTGCAGGTGGTTGACGTTGCCTTCGGCCGGATCCACGACCCACCATTCGCCGGGCGGCAGCGCCCCACCGTCCAGCTCGTCCTCCACCCAGCCGGCGTCCGGGCGCAGGCGCGTGAGGCCCGGGCGCAGGATGTCGAGGGCCGCGTCGTCGTTGGCGGCGAGGGCATGCATCAGCTCTTCGCGGGTCTGGTGGCGGACCACCTCGCCGAAGCGCTCGCGCAGCGCCGAACCGGCCGCGCGCACGACGAGCGCGGTCTGCCCGAGCAGGTCGGCGTCGGAGGCGGCGACGTCAGTGGTCTGAAGCGTTTCGGACATGGTGGAACTCCCTTATGAGGAGGGGTGATTGGGCCGGTCTGATCAGGCTGTGCGTTTCCGTCGTGCGGTCTCGTCTCGAAGGTATAGAGCCCCTTCATTAACTTCAAATGCATGTCAAGCACGGCTAGGATTACTCGCATGCAATTGGATTTGAACCTGCTCACCGCGCTCGACGCGCTGCTGGAGGAGGGAAGCGTGGCCGGAGCGGCCGCGCGCCTGCATGTCACCGCTCCCGCGATGAGCCGGAGTCTGGGCCGGATCCGGCGCACGACCGGGGATCAGATCCTGGTGCGCACCGGCCGCACGATGACCCCGACGCCGTATGCGATCGCCGTCCGGGAACAGGTGCACGAGCTGCTGCAGCAGGTCCAGGGGGTGCTGGCACCGAGCCGTGAACTCGATCTGGCAACGTTGGAACGCACTTTCACACTCCGCTGGCACGACTCCCTGGTCGCCTTGAGCGGCCCCGCACTGCTCGCGGCCGTGCGCGGACAGGCGCCGGGAGTGCGATTGCGTTTCGTCGCGGAATCGAGCATTGACACCCCCGAGTTGCGGCGCGGCGAGGTCGACCTGGAGGCGAACGCCAACCGCCCGAGCGCACCGGACATCCGTGCCGAGAACGTGGGCGAGACCCGCCTCGTCATCGTCGTGAGGCAGGGGCACCCCCTCACCCGCGTCAGGACCGTCACCGCAAAGCGGTACGCCGCCGCTGAGCACGTCACCGTCTCGCGACGTGGAAACCTCAGCAATGCCCTCGACGACGCCCTCGCGCGGCTCGGCCTCACCCGCCGTGTGGTGGCGACCGCGCCCACGGAAGCGGCCGCGTTGGAGTTCGCGCGCGGCTCCGATCTCCTGATCAGCGTCCCCGAGGCCACCACGCGGTCCGTGGTCGCCGACCTCGGCCTGGTCGTGCTCCCCCTCCCGCTCGACCTGCCGTCGGCACCGATATACCTGTCGTGGCATCAGCGCTACGACACCGACCACGCCCACGCCTGGCTGCGCGGCCTGGCGCGAACCGCGCTGGCCAAGCGCGGAGTGTCGTAGGCGAGGTTGTTGCTGAGTCGGCTCTCTGCGTCGCTTCCTTCCCGGCGAGGGTTCCGGGCGTGATCGTTTACTTAAAGTAGTCGTTCGACTACGTCGCGTTACGCATGGTCGTGAGTGTCACGACCCCCCAGGCACGGAGCTGCCCGCATGCGACGTATCACCACCCGGATCGGCACCCTCGCGGTCACTGCCCTGCTCGCTCTGGCCACGAGTCAGAGCGGACAGGCCGGCGCCGCCGACGATGCCGCGTACTTCAACATGCAGGACATCACCGGCAGCAACTTCGTCATCGAGATCACCAAGCCGGAAGCCATCAAGGAAGCCCGCCAGATCGTCGCGAGCGGGGATCGCAAGATCGTCATCGGCCGGATCATCAAGAGCGCGGCCAGTTGCAACCCCAGGACTTCCACTACAACCCGAACAGCATCAGCTTCGCCGACGTGGCCATCGAGGTCTGCGACGCCACCATCCCCTACGTCGAGGACCACCTGGAGGAAGCCGGCGGCCCCTTCCTTCCCGGCCTCTACTGGTGTCCCTGGACCGGCCGCCTCACCGAAGAAGTCACCCCCAGCTGACCCTGGTCCGTGCTCACCGGCTTCAAACGGTGATGCTGTCCAGGGGGCTTGATCCAACCTCAACCGCCGGTCGACGTGCCCCTCCCGTGCCCGTTCGGTCGGGAAACGGTGGGGAGCCATGGTAGCTGGCGGACAACGCCCACGAGCACGGCCCCTGACCGATTGCCTGGTCAGGGGTCGTTCACCTGCGGTGGGTGTGGGATGTGGACCCACGGTGACATCGCTGCCACGACGGTTTTCACGACTGTCCGCCGGTCGTAATCAGCGGCTCAGGCCGTTCTCGCGGAGTGTGGCCGACGCCCCGTAAGCGGAAACGGGTACAACCACGTCCGACCAGGGTGCGGCGGTGTGGGTGGTGCCGCATCGGCCGGGGGGTGCGGAAATCGGTCGCGCCTCGTGAGCCGAGCGGCTAACTTCCGCCTGAGCGCAGTGAGTTGCGAGACGCGAACGCGAGGGGAATCGGGCATGGAGATCGAGGGCGTGCGGACCGACCGTCTGGGTTTGCTGCTCGACCAGTTCGACCATGCCAGGGAGATGGCCCAGGTGCGGCTCGCGGGGCTCAGCGACGAGGAGTATCTGTGGGAGCCGGTGCCCGGAAGCTGGTCGATCAGACGCCGGGACCAGGCGAGGACGCCCAGGGCGTTCGGACCGGGCGAGTGGGTGCTCGACCTGGGCGCCGCGGACATCCCGGCGAACGAGTACGCCGAAGTGTCTCGGCAGGCAGCCGGTGGGATGAGCGTGGCCAAGATCGCCGATGACTGGAGCGTGAGCGTCGAACGGGTGGAGCAGATTCTCGCCCACACCGGCGCGCCGGAGCCGGACGATACGCCGGTCACGACCATCGCGTGGCGGCTGGGGCACCTGCACTTCCACTTCGCCGGCGGCTGGGAGTGGACCTTCGGTGAACGACGGCACGAGCCGAAGCTGCTGACCGACTTCACTCCCTCGGCCCCCTTGGCGCTAGAGCGGTTCTGGGCGCTGATCGACCGCTGGCGCGACAGCGTCGGCGCCGTCACCGACGAGCAGCTCGACACGGTCGGCTTCTCGCAGTACCCGTACGGCTCCGACCCCGACGACCCCTTCATCGCCGTACTGGCGGGGGCCAACCTCGAATTCATCCACCACATGGCCGAGATCGCGTTGCTCCGCGACCTGTGGCGGACCCGCCCCACCACCTCCGGCTAGGCCGGGCGCGGTCCTGCCGACGGGTACGCCCGGCATCCCGTAAGTACGTGTGCTGGAGCGCGGGTTGGCGAGGCGCCAACAGTCTCAGGCGGTTGTCTACGGGGCGACGGCCGCCGTTTCGGCCCGTTTCCTCGGCGAACACCGAGCCGTGGTCGGAATGTGCGCCGCAGGGTCACCGCATCGGACCGGTGCTGTTGGTTCCTCTCCGCCGGCGTCGGACCGGTACTCGACGGACGGGTGTGAGGGCCCGAGACCGGGCAGGGATTCGGGCCCTCACGTGCCGCGCAACCGTCGGGGGCGTTTGCGCGATGACCACTTCAACGAGATTCCGCCCCGGGGGATACGTTCCGGCGCGCGGCTTTGAAGGGACGTACCGCGGGCGTGACACGGGCGCCGGGGGAGGGGCGCATCGAGGCGGAGACACGCCATGTCGCAACCGCCGGGGCCGACTGATCAGCCGGCATCGTGCGACGCTCGATGTTCACGCCCGTGCCGGCGGCGACGATCCGCGGAAGCCGACGGCCCTCGCGGAGCGGGCGGTGTCCGTTCCCCTCTCGATTCAGGGACGGTCGTCGGGCCCGGCTGCCGGAGCCTTGTCGGCGGCACCGGCCCACCGGCTTTCGCCCACGCCCATGACAGGGCGAACGGTGCCTGCTGCGGGCATGAGTCATGACTCATGAGTCATGGGTCCTGCCCGGGCTGGGACAGGGCCACGGCAGAGCCGATTCGCCTGCTTCTTCAGGGCAGATGGTCGATGAGTCGGTCGACGAGGGGAACCGGGTGTGACAGCGCGGCCAGGTGCCCACCGGGAATCGTCTCGGCCTCGATCCCGAGGCGGTCGCGGGCGACTCGGCGCTGGAACTCCAGGGGGAAGAACCGGTCCCCGGCCGCGGCAAGCACATGTGTGGTCACGTCGGGCCAGGTGCGGATGTCGCAGGGCTGGTTGAAGGCGATGTCGGCCTCGGGCCCCTGGTGATCCGCTCCGGCGGCGGCGACTTCGGCCGGTACATCGTGCAGGAAGTAGGTGTCCAGGTCGATTTCCGCGGTGTATCCACCCGCTTCGGCCGCTGCGATGCGGGCCGGCTCCGATCCGGTGTTGCCCCACCACTGCCCTGGAGTCTCGCCCGGCAGCGGAATCATTGCGTTGACGAGCACCAGCAGTTCTACGGGGGTGCGGGCGCAGGCCATCGGCGCGGTGAACCCGCCCATCGACTGGGCGACCACCACGACGCCGCGGCGATCGCCGACCGCCGCGACGACCGCGTCGGCGTACTCGGGCAGCCCCGAGGACTCGTCGGCGCCGGGCAGCTCGACAGCGATCACCTCGTGCCCCCGGCTCCGCAACGCGGACGCCACGCGATGCCAGTACCAGGCCGAACCCCCGGCCCCGGGAACCAGGACGAACATATTCACCATCACTTCCATCCGTTTCACCCTCAGGACATAGCGACCGCCGGGAGCGACGGAAGTCATCGGTCGCAGCCCTTATGCGTAATCCTTCGGCGGCCGGGTCGTCGAGGTGAAGCTCCGTCCGTCGATCCGCTCCACCAGGACCGCCGGCTCAGCCTTGAGGGTGGTCCAAGGAGAGACGTCCCGCTTCCTGCGGGGAGATGCAGGTGCAAGGCCTGCCCGGCGCTCTGTGAAGACCCTGTCCCGTTGTAGTGCGGGACAGGGTCTTTTTTTTGCGTGGTGTGGAGTCGGCGCGTCCACGTCCACGTCCACGTACTCGACCGGTCGCGGGCGACAAGGGAGCCGCAACCAAAGTCAGTTGTACGGCGTGAGATCTGGTGGGACAGCTGTCGCCCGTCCCGGTCGGAACCTGAATGCGAGGGGGGAGCCGATGACACGGGACCCTGCCGGGGACGTGAGGTCGCAGGCCGGACCGGACCCCAGGTGGACCGGGACAGTGAAGGCACGCGTAGTACGTGTGACGTTCCGCCTCCTCATGGCTGCCCTGATCGTGCTGCTCGCCGTACGCACCTACGAGGAGACGGCCGTGGCACTCGCGCGGTCGAACGGGTCTCTGCGCACGATCGGGGCCACCGTCACCGGGCTGACGGGCCACACGGAGTCCGGCACGGAGGGCGGAGGCCAGGACGGCGGCAGCGGGCGCTGGTTCGTCCACACCGAGTACACGGTCGAACTGCGCGTCGGTGACGAGCTGAAAGCGGTGGACGGCGTCCCGGACGATTCGGCGCAGGGCCTCCAGGAGGGACAGCGGGTCGAGGCGGGGTTGTGGCACGGGCGGGTCGTGGAGATCGACGGGCGTGACGTGTGGCCCGGCTGGCACCCCGGCGCGTGGGACATCGCGCTGTTCGTGCTGTACCCACTGATCATGGGGTATCTGCTGGCCCTCGCCGTGGCCGCCTTCGCGTATGTGATCTGCCGCCGCGACCGGTTGCGGCTGGAGCGGCGGGACCGGGCCGGACCCTGGCTGCTCGGGTTCCTCGTCGGGGTTGCGGCGGTCTTCGTGCTCATCGGGTGCGGGGCCTTCGGGATCCGCCCCGCGTTCTGGCCGCTCGTTCCCGTCGGCGCCGGAACTGTGGCCGCGCTGGTGAGACTGCGGGTGGTGGTCCGGCGCATGCGGGCCCGAGCAGCTCCATCGACACGACCGCGGTCCTCATGACCGAGGCCGCGTCGACGAACTGACCGGCACCGGTGAGCCGTTCGTGACGGACGGTCCGAGAGGCTTCATGAGTCGTGTCGATCTTCTGTCGTGATGTCGAGGATGCCGAGGAACGCGGTCGCCGCAGGCGGGCGGCCGAAGCGGCTCCAGATGGCGTACTCGACGCGGGCCGGCGCGTCAGCGACGTCGATGGTGACGACACCGCCGAGCTGAGGCGCGTAGGCGGAGGGGAGCAGGGCCACGGCGAGGCCCGGCCCGACGAGTCGAGCGATGTAGTCGGCCGTGGTCACTTCGAAGGCGACGTCACGGTCGAGACCAGCGGCTGCGAAGGCATGGTCGGACTGCGCGCGGCCGGCTGTCCCCGCCGGAAAGTCCACGAAGACCTCGGAAGAGAGCCTGCGCAGGTCGACAGCTGATTCGCCGGCGAGTGGATGGTCCGGCGCGACCACGGCGACGAGCCGGTCACGGGCGAGTTCGTGGGCGGCGACTCCCCGGGGTCGAGCTGTGGTCGGCAGCCCGAGGAAGGCCACGTCCAGTGTTCCCTGCCTGACCCACTCGACGAGGTCGTCGCTCGCGCCCACACGCAGGCTGACGCGCACGTGCGGGTGGTGCCGGCGGAATTCCCGCAGCACGCCTGGGATGTCGACCGCGGCGACCGTTGGGATCAGGCCCACGGCGAGTCGTTCGCGCACCTCTCCGACAGCCGCAGCGACCTCGGCGACCGCGCGTTCGGCGGCGTCCAGGCACTGGCGGGCGGCCGGGAGGAACGCTTCGCTCATCGTCGCCGTCCTGGCCGTGACCGTGCTCCACGAGCGCTCCTCCGCCTGGCGCCTCCTGTGGGGTGTGACGGGCGTCGCCGGGGTCGGCCTGGTGGTGATCGGGCCGAACGCGGCGCTCGACACCGTCGGGATCGTCGCGGGCCTCGCCGGAGCAGCCACGATGGCCCTCGGCGTGACGCTCACCAAACGCTGGGGACGCCCCGCCGAGGTCAGCCCCCTCGCCTTCACCGGCTGGCAACTCACCGCCGGAGGCCTGTTCCTGGCCCCTCACCTTCCTTGTCGAGGGAGCGCCACCCGCGATCGGTTTGCACGCCGCTCTCGGCTACCTCTGGCTGGGCCTGGTCGGCGGTCTGATCACCTTCGTCCTGTGGTTCCAGGGCATCGCGACCCTGCCGGTCACCTCGGTCGCGGTTCTCGGACTGTTCTCCCCGCTGGTCGCCGCCGTTCTGGGCGCCGTCGTGCTCGGCCAGACCCTCGGCCCGATCCAACTCGTAGGGTTCGTCCTCGCCCTCGCCTCGATCGTCGCGGGGCAGCTCCCCGCTTCCACCGGCTCACCTGACGCCGCTTCAACACCCGTACCGGAAAGGATCCATCGATGAGGATCGTCGTCATCGGAGCCGCAGGCATGGTCGGCTCACGCGTCGTCACCGAGGCCGCGAACCGGGGCCATGACCTCGTCGCGGTGTTCCGCGGCAGGCGGTCAGCCGCCCTGCCGCCCGGCGTGACCGCCGTCGACGGTGACGCGAACGACCCCGACGACATGAGCGGACTCTTCGACGGCACCGGCGCGATCGTGGCTGCCACCCGCCCCGCCGCTGGGCACGAACACACCGTCGTCCCGACCACGACGGCCCTGCTCGACGCGGCCGCGACGGCCCGGACGCGCATCCTCGTCGTCGGCGGCGCCGCCCCCCTGCGGATCCCGGGACGCTCCGACCGGCTCGTCGTCGACAGCCCGGAGTACGTGCCGCAGCAATGGCGCACCCTCGCCGCTGCCAGCGCCGCGCAACTCGACGCCTGCCGAGCACACCCGGCCGACTGGGTCTATCTCAGCCCACCCGCGGTCCTCGAACCCGGACGTCGCACCGGAGAGTACCGACGCGGCACCACGACACTCATCACCGGCGCCGACGGCTCGTCCCGAATCTCAGCCGAAGACCTCGCCGTGGCCGTCCTCGACGAACTCGAGAACCCACGCGACGTCAAACACTTCACCGTCGGCTATTAGTGTCCGGTCGCCAGGGGCGTGGCTGGTCCGATGACGTCTCGGTCGGCGCATGACTCGGCTTCGAGGTCACGTCGAGCACCGGCCCCCGGCCGGAGTGGGTGACCAGGACGCTCATCAGTGCCTGGTCGGCGGACGGTCAGCCTTCGTAGAGGCCCAGGCCCTCGCCGGCCGCCGCGCGCACCAGGACTTCGGCCAGCTCCACCGGGGTGGAGAGCATCGGGTAGTGGCCGGTGGCCAGTTCGAAGAAGGTGACTCCGGGCTCGGCGAGCTTGGCGAACCGCGGAAGGCCGGTGCCGTGCAGCGTGCGGGCGAACTCCACGCTGAGGCCGTTCGCGAGGCAGAACACGCCGGTGGTCGGGAGCTTGAGCCAGGCGCCGGTCAGCTCGATCGGCTCGGTGACGGTCCGGACCGGGTGCGGGGTGGCCAGGCGGTGGTAGCGCTCCAGCTCCGCCGGCGGGACGGCGTGCACCGCCGGGATCTCCTCGGGCACCGGGATGACGCCGCCGAGGGCGCGGTCCAGCAGGCCGAGCTGCGGCATCTGCGCCACCATCGACTCACCCGGCTCCGGGAAGCCGGTGTCCACGAACACCACCCGGGCGACCTGTCCGGGGCGCCGGTCGGCCGCCGCGAGGGCGGGGAAGATGCCGTAGCTGTGCGCCACCAGCACAGTCCCGGGGCCCTCCGCGTCGAGCAGCGCCGCCACGGCGTCGGTGTGCTCGCCCAGCCCGACGCCGACGGGGTCCTCCCCGGCCCGTTCGGCGAGGCCGGGCAAGGTGACCGGAAGTGCCCGGTGCCCCTGCGCGGTCAGCTCGGCGGCCACCGCCTCCCAGGCCCAGCCACCCATGAAAAGCCCCGGGATCAGCAGAAACGTCGTCATGACAGACCTCTTTCGAAGCATCGCCTGTGCGGTCGGTCAGGACGGTAGGACCTCCCCCTGGGGGAGATTCCAGCTGCTTCTGGCGCGCGGGGCCCGGCAGGATCCGCCGGAAAGGCCCTGGCCACGCCGCGGTGGACCCGCAGCGCCGCGACGAACTCGTTGTCCTGAGCGGGCCTTTGGCACACCCTGCGCTCGGGCCGGCATCGCCGCCCGGCTCTTCGGTGGCGGGTCGTTCGGGGCCGGGTCGCCCGGCGTCAGAAGCCCCACGGGCCGAGTTCGACGATGGCTGCGAACAACTGCCCCCACACGCCCTGCGCGGGCGCTTCCTCGTTCACCGAGAGTGGTTCGAGGGCGGCAGCCTCGCTCAGGAAAGTCCCGCTTGCTGTCCTCGCCCGGGTACGGGTTCCAGCAGGCACCCATGAACCGGTACACGGTCTCCAGCAGTCGCACGAAGGCCTCGGTGTCCCGGGCGAGGGGGAACGGGCCCTGGTCGTTGCGAACCATCGACACCGCACCCGTCCGAGGGTGGACGAGTACCTGGCCGGTGTCGGCGTAGGCCAGCTCGAAAGTGCTCGGCCTGGTCCAGCACCTCGGCCTGGTCCAGCACCTCGGGTCGAACGCGGTTGGCGCGATGGGGCGACACAGGGACAGGCCGAGCCAGGCCGTACAATCCCGCGAATGCCGATTCCGCGCGTCACCAGCAGGGTTGCACTCGTCGCCGTTGCCGCGCTGCTCGCCGGGTGCGGCACGGAGGGGCCGAACCCGGCCGATCCGGCGCCGAGTGGTTCCCGTACCGGTGAAGCATCCGTCCACCGTGCCTGGGCGTACGAGTACGTCTCCGATGTCGACCCCGTCGGCAATCAGGGGCTCGACATCGCCGCCGTGTCCCAGCGCGAGGCCTGGGCCATTGCGGCACTGCATGATGCCGGCGGCTCCGGCGCGCGGATGCGGATGCTCCGGTTCGACGGCTCGCGGTGGCAGCCGTACGACCTGTCGTCCGATCTCCGTGACGCACTCGGCGGCGGCACGCTCAGGTCGCCGACCCTGCACGCCGGCGCGGGCAGCGCCTGGCTGTTCGCGCGCGTCGACCACGGGCCGGGCACGTACTCCACCCCGATCGCCGCCCGGTTCGACGGCACCCACTGGCTGGCTGTCGCGCTGCCCAAGGAAAGCGATACGGCCGCCGTCGCGGTGCTCGGGCCCTCGGACGTCTGGGCGCTCGGGAAGCCCAGGCAACGGACGGCCTGGCACTGGGACGGGCGCGGCTGGACCGCCACCCGACTGCCAGTGGAGGCGCAGGCCGTCACCACGGAGACCGCCGGCGGGGATCTCCGGGTGGCCGGGAACGTTCCCGACCCGGAGGCGGACACGGCGGACGAGCCGGATCCGGACCACCCGAAGCCGCGCCCCCTTCGGCTCGCGGCCGCGCGATGGGACGGGCGGCGGTGGCGCGAGGAGCGGATGCCGGACGTCGATACGGCGGACGCGAAGTTTCCCGGCTGCCGGACGCAGGTGCGGACGCTCGTCGTGCGGGGTGCCGACGACGTCTGGGCCATGGGGATCGAGTACGGCCCGTACACCGGGACCAGATACGCGCCTCCGGGCGACCAGCCTTGCGCCCTCCACTGGGACGGCAAGCGGTGGAGCAAGTCGCGTGCGCTGCCCGCGGGGATCCTCGACACCAAGAGGGTGCGCGGCGAGAACGGGAAGGTGAGGCGCATCGCACGGCCGCCCCACGTCACCGGGATCACCGGGAAGGTCACCGAGGTCGACAGGAGACAGGCGTTCCGGCTGGCCGAGATCGTCCCGGTTCCGGGGACCGATGAGGCATGGGGCGTCGGCACGGCCGAACTCGGAGCGTCCGGCGATGCGAACTTCAGCCGCGCCGTGATCGTGCGGTACCGGCCCTAGGGCCGGTCGCTGCGATCTTGGATATCGAGGGTGGGTCGGGCTGTCTGGCGGCCGCTTAGGATCAGCCCATGATCGCTGACCTGCAGTGCGTGGTGCTGGACTGTTCCGAGCCGACGCAACTTGCCGAGTTCTACCAGGCACTGCTCGGTGGGGCTGTCAACCAGGAGGATCGGCGATGGGCCCTGAGCGACGGCTGGGCGACCTTGCACACGCCTTCTGGAGGCGTCCTCGCCTTCCAGCGGGTGTCTGACTACATGCCGCCGCAGTGGCCCGAATCGACCCGGCCTCAGCAGTTCCATCTGGACCTCGGTGTCGCTGACCTTGACCGAGCCCAGGAACAGGTGCTGGCCTCGGGGGCGAGGATGCTGGACGACGGTTCCGGTGGACGAAGTTGGCGCGTCTATGCCGATCCGGCAGGGCATCCATTTTGCCTGGTGCGGCACTGAGGAGAGGGAACAGACGAGGAACACGGTGGCACAGGCGGTGGGTTCTTGGGTGTTCCGGCTGTGTGCTGGTGAGCGCGCACGATGGGCCTGTTCCAGGGTTCGCCACCACCGTGACCCGCGTCGCCCCGACAACAGGTGGAGGGGACGGCCCCTGGTCAGCCGGCCGTCGTCGCGGTCGAGTCGGACGTGGGTGCGGGTGAAGGAACGAATAGCCCGCTGAGTAGACCGAGTTGGGTGTCGATCGCGTCGAGGGCGTCGAGTGCCGTGAGGGCGGCGGTCAGGGCGCATCGGCTGGGAGGAGTCGCGGCGCCGGCCGTCCGGAGGTGTTGCGGCGGTTCGGTTCCCGTGTCCGCGAGCGAGGTCGGGCGGCGGCCGATGGCCCGGCGCAGGGCGACCGCGTGTGCCGCGATCTGAGTACGCCGTACCGTCACGGCCGGGTCGGCGGTGACGGCGTCCGGTGCCGCCTTGATGGCCAGGGCGAGGTCGTCGACGGGGTCGCCGCAGCGCCTTACCACCGTCAGGGGCCGGAGCGTGCACGGGTCGGGCCGCCAACGAGCGGACGGTATCCGGGCCTTGGGGACAGCGGCCAGGATTCGCATCGGGGCGGTCGCGGTGCCCAACTGCTCGACGAGGTAGGTGAATCGAGCCTGCGCCACGCGGACAGCCTGGCCGTCGTGCCAGTCGGCCTCCATCAGGTCGCCCAGGCCGGACAGTGCCGCGGCGGTGCGTGCTCGTATCACCGCTTCGGTGCGGATGGGCAGGACCAGCCAGGAAGCCGCCGCGCCGAGAACAGCGCCGACCGCGATTCCTGCCAGCCGGGTGTGCAGAAGGTCTCCGGGACTCTGCCCGAGCCAGTCGTAGAACAGCGAGAGTACGGCGGTGACGCCGCCCGCCCAGTAGGCGTAGCCGAGTTCACGCAGCCAGGTGGCCACGGCCAGCACGGCGAAGATCACGACGACCGCGGTGTCCGACCGGGGTCCGAACAACCCGGAAACCGCGTCGGCCACGACCGTGCCGGCTGCGGCGCCGAGCGTTCGCCACACCCCCTTGACCAGTACGTCCCCGCGGCTGCGCGCCCCGCTGCACACCAGGAAGGCCGTGAGTACCACCCACGCCCAGTGGTCCGGCCACAGAATCCGGCCGATCGCGAACGCGGCGGTCGACGCGGCCGCCATCTGCAACGCCATCCGGGTGCCGGCCGGGATCCGGCGGCGCGTCGCGCGGGTCACCGCGGTCACCCTCATGGACGGCGGCCGCGGTACGAGACCGGTGCGCTGTGCCGTCCACGTCACGGCGGTTCCCCAGGCGACCGCCACCAGCGCCGATACCGCCACCCACGCCGAGTGCTCGTGCCCACTCACGGGCCCTGTCCCTGGGGGCACCACCAGTACCGCGATGAGCGGGAGAACGACGAGCGTGCCCGCCCGGGTGGCGCGCGCCCCGAACCGGCGAACCCAGATCGCCCCCACGACCCCCACGACGAACACCGCGTCACCCGCGAGGGGGTGCCGCTGGAGCAAGGCGCTCAGTTCTGTCCCCCCTGCCGCCGCGCAGGGCAGCACGGCGCAGGCCAGCAGTCGATCGGCTCGGTCGAAGTGGCGTTGCACGCGACCGAGTGCCGAGGCGATCACCACGGCCTGCGCCACGCTGCCCACGCGCAGCCCCGCCTCGCGCTCGACGAACAACGCCCACCCGTACGTACCCAGCACGGTGGCCATGGTCACGGCCGTCGCGCGCAGGTGCATCCCGCGCGGGTCGAAGTGCGGCGCACGACGCGTCGACCTGAGAAAGGTACGCAACACGTAGAATCACCGCCGAGAGATTCCGAGACATGTCCGAGAGGTGTCCGAGAGATGTCGGGAGTTTTCGAGGGATTTCCTGAAGGTGAGGCACGGAGGGAATCGCCTCCCCGATTTTATCGTAAGTGCTACCTTAGCAAGGTGATGGGAGAGCGAGCAGAGCACGGGGACGCGGAGAGAGCGGCGCCCGAGGGGTGGGACAGCCGGACGTCCGCCGAGATCCGGATGGGCGCCATCCGGCTCGCCCGCCGACTGAGCGCGGAGCGCCCCGCGGACGGGCTCAGCCTCAACAAGAGCAGCGTGCTCGGTCACCTGCGCCGCAACGGCCCCATGCCGGCCGGTGCGCTGGCCGCCGCCGACCACCAGCAGCCCCAGTCCCTGACGCGGGTCTTCGCCGATCTCGAACAGGAGGGTCTGATCAGCCGGACGCGCGACACGCAGGACGGGCGGCAGCGCGTGCTGCGACTGACCGACGCGGGACGCGAGGCCCTCGCCCGTGACATGGCACAGCGCGACGCATGGCTCGACATCGCCCTGGTCGACCTCACCGAGACGGAGCGTCAGGTCCTGCTGCTCGCCGCCCGCCTGATGAACCGTCTCGCCGACTCCCCGACCGCCGCACCCGGCCCCACGACCCGACCGCACTGACGGAGGCTGCCGTGTCCTGGTCCGACCACGCCATCTGGTGGCAGGTCCACCCGCTGAGCTTCCTCGGCGCGGAGCCGACCGCCCTGCCGACCGACGCACCCCCGCGGCACCGCCTGCCGGTCCTCGTCGACTGGCTGGACCATCTCGTCGGCCTCGGGTGCAACGGCCTCGCCCTGGGGCCGGTCTTCGCCGCCGAGACACACGGCTACGACACGTCCGACCACTTCCACGTCGATCCCCGTCTGGGAACCGAGGGCGATCTGCTCGAACTCGTCGAGCGCGCGGCGGCACGCGGGGTCCGCATTCTGTTCGACGGCGTCTTCAACCACGTCGGCCGGTCCTTCGCCCCCTTCGTCGACGTGACGCGGCACGGCACCGCTTCGCCGTACGCGGACTGGTTCGTGCCCGAGGGCGACGACTTCCGCACCTTCGAGGGGCACTCGCATCTGGTCGCTCTGAACCATGCGTCCCCCGCTGTCGCCGACCACGTCGTCGCGGTCCTCGACCACTGGCTCGACCGTGGCATCGCCGGCTGGCGGCTGGATGCCGCCTACGCGGTTCGCGGCCCTTCTGGCGCACCGTCACGGAACGCGTCCGCTCCCGCCACCCCGGCGCGTGGTTCAGCGGCGAGGTGATCCACGGCGACTACACCGCGTACGTCACCGAGGGCGGACTGGACTCCGTGACGCAGTACGAGCTGTGGAAGGCGATCTGGAGCTCACTCAACGACAGCAACCCGCACGAACTGGCCTGGGCGCTCAAGCGCCACAACGCCATGGTCGACACCTTCGCGCCGCAGACGTTCGTCGGCAACCACGACGTCACGCGCGTCGCCAGCCGGCTGCACGAACCTCGCCACTTGGCGCACGCGCTCACCGTGCTGTTCACCGTCGGTGGGACACCGTCCGTCTACGCGGGAGACGAGCGTGCGTGGCTGGGCGTCAAGGAGGAACGCGCGGGCGGCGACGACGCCGTCCGTCCCGCGTTCCCCGCCTCCCCGTCGGATCTCGGTCCCGACGGTCTCCCCGTCGAGCGGCTTCACCAGACCCTGGTGGGCATTCGTCGCCGCCACTCCTGGCTCGTACGCGCCCAGACCCGGGTTCACACCCTCGACAACACGGTCCTCAGCTACACCTTGACCGCACCTGACTCCGGCTCCGCCGTCGCGGTCGCCCTCAACTTCGGCCCCGCTCCGGCCACCGCGGACATTCCGGCCGCCCCATGGACCCGCGCTGCGGGTGACGCCTCCGTCGAACCCGCCACCGGTTCCGTTTCCCTGCCGCCGCTGGGGTGGTTCATCGCCACGACATCGGGATAGAGCATGCCGGGCCGGCGGGCTGGTGGCCCTTCTGGGCCGTGACGAGGCGGACCGCATCCAGGGTCCAGGGCCGGACGTTCACTCCTTCGCGGTCGCCTGCCCGTCCGATCGCGTCCGGGCCGCGCTCTCCTGGGCCTGGAGAAGCTCGTCGCCGTGCTCGACCGCCCAGCGCCCGAGCTCCCTCATCGGGCCCTCGACCAGACTCTGCCCCAGCCTGGTAAGGCTGTACTCGACACGAGGCGGTGCCTCGGCGTGCGCGTGCCGGCCGATCAGGCCCCCGGTGAGCAGGCGACGCAAGGCGTCGGTCAGGACCTTGTCGCTGATGCCGCCGATCGAGGCGCGCAGGACGCGGCGTCGGCGCGGTCCCTCGCGGAGAGCGGCCAGCACGACGGGATCCCAGGTGTGGGCGAAGAGGTCGGTGGCCGCGCGCAGACGGCAGTCGGCGACCAACTCGTAGCAGTGGGCTTCGTGTTCAGTCATCGCACCATCATCATCGCGCGCCGGTCACGCACTGATCGGTGCGTAACGCCCTCCCTACCGTAGCCACTCGACCGACAACTGGTGGAGAGGGAGCGGCAATGCGTATCGGGATCCTGGGAACAGGGACACTGGCGGCGGGACTGGGGGAGGGCTGGGCTCGTGCGGGGCACGAGGTGGCGATCGGCGGACGCTCGCCGGTCAAGGCGGAGAAGCTTGCCGAGCAGCTGGGGCACGGTGTGCTCGCCGTCTCGCCGCGTGAGGCGGCCACAGGGCGCGACGCGGTACTGCTCGCCGTGAGCTGGGAGGGCGTCGAGGACATGCTCGGGCTGGCGGGCGCGTCCGACGGCGTGCTCGAAGGGACGCCACTGATCGATCCCACGAACGCTGTGGCGCACGGCGTCGGTGCACTGCTCACCGGACAGGGCGAGTCGGTGGCGAGCCGGATCGCCGAGCTCGCTCCAGGAGCCCATGTCGTCAAGGCTTTTCATCTGTTTCCCGCCGCCCAGTGGACGAGCTCACCGGTCGGTGGCCGATCCCCTGTGACCGTGGCGATGTGCGGGGACGACGCGGCCGCACTGCGCGTGGTCGGCGAACTGGTCCGCGATGTCGGCGGGGCGCCCGCGACTCTCGGAGCGCTGGATCGTGTCCGTCAGCTGGAGGAGGTGGCCGGTTTCGTCATCGGGCTGGTGTTCGCGGGCTTCGACCCCAACTCCGCCATCCCGCGCGTCCCTTCACCGGCCGCGACGAACTGATCCGCTGTCCACGCCGATCCGGGAGATCCGGGGCGACGCCCGCACGGCCTGTCTCCTGTCACGGCCGAACTTCGATCGATCGCGGGGGCGCAAGCCGAGCGAGCGGCTGTACGGATACGGCGGCTGCTCCGCGAGCCCGTAGCCGGAGTCGGGATTCAGCCGCTGACCCGCTCCACCGGAATCCACACCTCGGCGTCCGCGTGTGTGCCGTCCTCGGACACCCGCGTGCGCGAGAGTGATGGACCAGGCCGGCTCCGGTACGGGTTCGACGGGAACCACTGCGTGTACACATCCCGCCAGAGGTACTGCACCGCCAGCGGGAACTGGCCCGAGGACTCGAACACCGCCCACGTCCCCGGCCCGACGTCAAGGCTGTCCGAGGCGCCGGGCACCTCCGCGTCGCTCACCACCCCGTGGAAGTAGCCGATTTCGGTGCCCTCCGCATCCTCCGCGGAGTGGTTGCTGACAGCGGCCACGACACCACCGGGCTCCCCGTCCGCGTACTCCTCCCAGCGCCCCAGCGTCTCCTTGCCGATGCTCTTGACGAACTCCACGATGGCCGGGTTCATCCCCTCGTAGACCAGCGGGACCCGTGTCCCCCTGCCCATGAGCCTGAACCCGTCCTTCTCCACTACCCGGTACCGCATGCTGCCGCTCCCTTCCACGATCAGCCGGAAGGACATCCGTGGCTGGGATTGCAGCGCCGCACCCGTCCGCCGTGCCTCGCCGGGGCCGACCCCGTGCACGGCGCGAAAGGCACGCGCGAACGCCTCGCCCGAGCTGTAGCCGTACCGCACCGCGACTTCGAGCAGGGTCCGCTCCCCGGCGAGCACTTCGGCCCCGGCAAGCGTCAGCCGTCGGCGGCGGATGTACTCGGAGAGCGGGATGCCCGCCAGCGCGGAGAACATCCGCCGGAAGTGGTACTCCGACGTCACGGCGATACGGGCCAGCTCAGCCGCGTCGATGGGCTCATCGAGGTGGTCCTCGATGTGGTCCATGGCCTGATTCAGCCGCTCCAGCACTCCTGGCCGTCCTTTCCTTACTGATCTCCACGCTAGGGAAGTCCCACCGTGCCGGACCCGACATCCTGTGCCCGGTGCGGTCGGGTCGGCTCGCCGCCCGGTGTGTCGCGTGACCTCATCACGCGGTGCCGGATGGCGGGGATCACGTATGCCTGACGGCTCGGCGTCGTCGGCGCCGAGGGGGTCGGCGCCACGGCCGCCCCCGCGGTGCGGAAAGCACTCAGCCATGCCGACCGACCCCGGTGATGAGTTTTCGCGCCCGCGCCCGTCACACCTACGACGGGACACGATGAGGCGGAAGGATGACGTGATGAGTGCGGACACGCGGCTGGAGGAACTGGGCGTGAGCGGGCTGGGCGAGATCGACGAGCCGGCGTTCTCGGGGCTGGCGCAGCGGCACCGGCGGGAGCTGCACGTGCACTGCTACCGGATGCTCGGGTCGTTCGAGGACGCCGAGGACACCGTGCAGGAGACGTTCCTCCGTGCCTGGCGGCGGCGGGAGACCTTCGAGGGGCGGTCGACGTTCCGGGCCTGGCTGTACCGGATCGCCACCAACGCCTGCCTGGACCTGCTCGCCAAGTGTCGCCCGGAGCCTGCCACCGGTGGCGAGGTGCCGTGGCTGCAGCCCTACCCGGACCGGCTGCTCGACGAGCTGCCCGCGGGCGACGCGGACGAGCCGGAGAGTGTCGCCGTCGCGCGGGAGACGATCGAGCTGGCGTACCTGGTCGCCGTCCAGCACCTCGCGCCGCGCCCGCGGGCCGTGCTGATCCTGCGGGACGTGCTCGGCTGGCCGGCGAAGGACGTCGCGGAGCTCCTCGGGGACTCCGTCAACTCCGTGAACAGCGCGCTGCAGCGGGCCCGCGCCGGCATGCGGGAGCACCTGCCCGCCGAGCGGCAGGACTGGACCGGCGGCGAACAGGACGCCGGGACGCGCGAGCTGGTGCGCCGCTACACCGACGCCAGCGTGGCCACGGACGTCGACAGGCTCGCCGCACTGCTGCGGGACGACGTCCGCTGCTCGATGCCGCCCACGCCGGGCCTGTACGTCGGCCGCGACGCGGTGGTGAACGACTGGGTCGAGAGCGGCTTCGAGGGCATGAAGGGCCTGCGCACCGTCCTCACCTCCGTGAACCGGCAGCCCGCCGTCGCCTTCTACCTCTGGCGGCAGCGGGAGGGCGCGTACCTGCCGCTGACGATCGACGTCCTGCGCGTCACCGGCGGGGCGATCACCGAGATCGTCACGTTCCACGACGACCGGTTCCCGAGGCTCGGGCTACCGGAGAGCCTGCCGGCGGACGGCACGGAGTAGTCCCGGTGTGGACGCTCGCGCTGCGCGGTGGCGCGCGGGTCGCGGTGGTCGCGGCGGAGTGGTGCGACGCGTTCGGCGTCGTCACCCGCGGGCGGGTGCAGCTGGAGCTGCGCGACGGCGAGCCCGGGCCGGTCCTCGGACGTGACGCCGGGTTCTGGCTCCGCGGCACCGGCGTCCGCGCCCTGCGGAACCCCGGCCGTCGCACGGCGAGGGTGCGCATCGTCACCCCCCCCCAGGGCCAGGACCGTCACATGCCGGTCGACACACCCCGTACCCCAGCCACCGAAGGATGGAGGAACGACATGAACAGCATGAATGACACCGGGGTCGGCGCAGGCCCGACCTCGGGCCGGACCGGCCACACCCACGTACTCCGCGGGCTCGTCGGCACCGGCTTCGTCGCCACGCTCGCGGCGATGGTGGCCACCACCCTCGCCGCTGCGCTCGCCCGGGCCGTCGGCGTCGACTTCGAGGTCCCCGATGGTGGCGAGACGATCCCGTTGTCCGGGTTCGCCGTGGTGACCGGCTTCTTCTCGGTCGTGGGCGTCGTCATCGCCGTCGCTCTTCAGCGTCGGAGCGCTCGCCCCGCCGAGCGATTCGTGTGGACGGCGGTGTCGCTGACCGCGATCTCGTTGGTCCCGCCGCTCCTCTCCGGGGCGAACACCGCCAGCACCACCGCCCTCCTCGGGCTGCACCTCGTCGCTGCGACGGTGATGATCCCCACCCTGGCCCGGAGCCTCCGCACCCGGACCGATTGACGATCCTCCGGTCGACTCAGACCGCTCCGGATCGCGTCGATCCGGAGCGGCAGGACCCTCGTCCCGGCGGTCGCCGGCCGACGGCCGGTCGACGGACAGCGCAGGTAAAGTGGGGTTCGGCGGTGGCTGCTACGGCCTCATGAAGGCAAGACCTATGCGGGAGCGAGCGAGCGTGCTCAGGGATCGGGAGTCGGACGCCCCGGCGGTCAGTCGATCCGCCCAGGCCGCGGCGACCCGGCAGCAGATCGTCGAGACGGCGCAGCGCCTCTTCGCCGACCGCGGCTACCCATCGACCTCGTTGCAGGCCATCGCGAACGAGATGGGTCTCACCAAGGCTGCTGTCTACTACCACTTCCGAACCAAGGCGCAGATCCTCCAGGCCTCGCTCGATCCGGCGGTCGAGGAGATGACGGTGCTTCTGGACGAGTTGGCGGGCATGGCATCGCGCCGGGAGAGACTGGACGCGTACGCGGTCGGCTGGGTCGACTTCCTGGTGCGCAACCGTGAACTCGGAACCATGCTCCTGCACGATCCCGAGGTTCGGGCCGCCAGCGTCTACGCCGAGAACGACGGGCGCAGGCGTCGCATCCTGCGGGTTCTGTTCGGGAACTCACCCACACCGGCGGAACGCATGGCCTATGTGATGTGCGTGTGGATGCTGGAGGGGCTCGGCGAACTGTCCGACCTCTCGGACGATGATCTGCGGGCCACCCTTCTCCTGACCGCCCGAGGTCTCCTCGCCGTTCCCGGCGCAGCGAAATCCGACGAGGCGTGAGCCGACGTCCGTGATGCGGACGCGTACGTGCTCCGACGAGGCCTGGGCAGCCGCGGCAAGCAGTGTGAATTCCTTCGCTAGCCGATGGCTAGTGAATGGCTACTCGCTGGTAAAGTGAGTGCGGGTCCGTGAGATCCAAGCGGTGATCCGGCCTGGCGCTCGCGCCGTGCCGTCCCGACCTCGCGCGCAGACATCGCACCCGACGCGCAGACACCGCACCCGAGCAGTCCCCTGGAGCCCTGACCCGAGATGACGACGACCGCCACCCCTCCCGCCGCGACGCCCGGGCCCGAGCAACCGCACCCGGTCTGGGGCGTGCTGACCGAACGCGCGCGGATCGGCAGCCGGCCCGGCGCACGTGCCGACGGGCACCGTGTCGCGCTGGCCATCGAGGGCGGCGGGATGCGGGGAATCATCGCCGGCGGGATGGCCCTGGCCCTGCACGAACTCGGGCTGACCAACAGTTTCGACGCCGTCTACGGTGCCTCGGCCGGAGCCGCCTCCGGGGCGTGGCTGCTGAGCAGCAGCCCGGAATCCCTGCGGTTCTGGGCGGTGCCCAAGTACGCCAGGACGCTGATCCGGCGCTCCAACCCGCTGCGCGGGCGGCCGCTCGTGGACCTGCACGCCTTCTACGAGGTGCTCTACCGCTACGGCGACCAGGACTGCGCGCCGATGGACTTCGCGTCGATCCTGGCCAACGACGTCGAGTACCACCCGCTGGCCACCGACGCCGCCACCGGGGACTCCACCGACCTGCGGCCCTTCATCGGCGACGAAGCGGAGTTGCGCCTGGCGCTGCGGGCCAGTGCGGCCCTGCCGCTTCTGGCGGGCGAACCCGTGACGCTGCGCGGGCGCCGGTTCTACGACGCGGGCGTCTCGGAATCCGTGCCGTACCGGACCGCGCTGGCTCAGGGCGCGACCCATGTCATGGTGCTGCGATCCCGGCGTGCGACCGACGTCGCGCGGCCGTCGCGCTCCGCACCGATCATCGCCAGGACTCTGCTGCGCCGTGAGCCCGTGGCCCTGCGCCAGGTGTTCCTCGACCGCGAAGCCCGCCTGGCCGAAGACGATGCCCGCCTGGCAGACCACTCGGCCGTCGTCTCGATCCGCCCCGCCCCGGACTCGCCGCCGGTCGGCCGCCTGGCCCGCGAGGGCGACCTCCTCGAAACCGCCTTGGAAGCAGGGCGCTTCGCAGTCCACGAGGCCTACAGCGGCCTGAGCGACGCCCGAACGCCCAGCGGCGACTGACCGAAGCGCGAGCCCTCGCCGCTTCGATCACTTCGTGCCCACGCCGGGCCCTCCGTCGTCCGGCCTCCGTCTCAAGCGCCTTGTCAGCGCGAGGAGTTGACGCCCGTCCGGTGAACTCGCCCGGACGCAGCCGGTGTTACTCCGTTCACGCGGGGCGGGCCGGACATCC
>NZ_JBHWVI010000109.1:0-28454 GCF_042737005.1 Streptomyces sp. NPDC060027 | reverse complement strand
CAGCCCGGCTCTCCCCGCGCCGGGACCGACGCGCGGAGCCTCGGGCCGCGAAGGCTGGGCGGAGGCCCCGGCCGGAGCGGAGTGGGGCATGCCCCCACGGTCCGGGTCGCCCGGTGTTTGCGCAGGTGGGAAGGGTCCGAACGGATATCGCACAAGAGTTCGAGAATTGGTCTATGGTGGGGGTGGGGTAGCTGGGAACAAGTGTTCGAGAGCTCGTGAGGGCTCACAGGTCGGGAGGTGTGTGTGCCGGGTTTCACGCATCTGCACACCGCCTCCGGGTTCTCCCTGCGGTACGGGGCCTCGCACCCGGAGCGTCTCGCCGAGCGCGCCTCCGAGCGGGGCATGGACGCCCTCGCGCTCACCGACCGGGACACCCTCGCGGGCTCGGTCCGGTTCGCCAAGGCCTGCGCGAAGGCGGGCATCCGCCCGCTGTTCGGCGTGGAGCTGGCGGTCGGGGAGCCCGTACGGGGAGAGCGGCGCCGCACCCCGGTGCGCGGCGGCGCCTTCGTCGACGAGTCGGCACCCCGTGCGACCTTCCTCGCCCGGGACGGCGCGACCGGCTGGGCCGACCTCTGCAGAATCGTCACGGCGACGCATGCGGGCGGCAGGGAGGACGGCCCGCCGGTACTGCCCTGGCCGGACAACCACGCCGAGGGTCTGACCGTGCTGCTCGGCCCCGCCTCCGACGTCGGCCGCGCGCTCGCCGCGGGCCGCCCCGACCGCGCGGCCGGGCTGCTCGCGTCCTGGCGGGAGATCTACGGCGACGCCCTGCGTCTCGAAGCCGTCTGGCACGGCCGGCAGGGCACCGGTCCCGGCTCCCTGCGGCTCGCCGCCCGCACCGTCGGTTTCGCCGCCGAACAGCGCGTACGTCCCGTGCTCAGCAACGCCGTCCGGTATGCCGACGCGGGTCTCGGCCCGGTCGCCGACGTCCTGGACGCCGCCCGCCGGCTCGTTCCCGTCGACCCCCGGCGCGAGCTGGACTCCGGCGAGGCCTGGCTCAAGGACGAGGCCGCCATGCTGGCCGCCGCCGAACGGATCGTCGAGGCGGCGGGCTACCGCCGTGACACCGCGCACCGGCTGCTCGAACAGACGCGGGCCACCGCCGCCGCGTGTCTCGTCGACCCCGAGGACGACCTCGGTATCGGCGGCGTGCACTTTCCCGAACCGCGTCTCGTCGGCGCGGACCGCCGCACCGCCCAGCGCGTCCTGGCCTCCCGGGCGGCGGCGGGCATGGTGCTGCACGGCTACGCCGGCCGGCGCGCCTACTGGGAACGGATGCACCACGAGCTGGACATCATCGCCCACCACAACTTCGCCTCCTACTTCCTGACGGTCGCTCAAGTGGTGGACGACGTGAGGAAGATGGGCATCCGGGTCGCGGCGCGCGGCTCCGGGGCCGGCTCCCTGGTCAACCACCTCCTCGGCATCGCGCACGCCGACCCCGTCGAGCACCGGCTGCTGATGGAACGCTTTCTCTCCAAGCGCCGCCCGGTGCTGCCCGACATCGACATCGACGTGGAGTCCGCGCGCCGGCTGGAGGTCTACCGCGCGATCATCGGCCGGTTCGGCACCGAGCGGGTCGCGACCGTCTCCATGCCCGAGACCTACCGGGTCCGGCACGCCGTCCGCGATGTCGGCGCCGCCCTCTCCCTGGACCCGGCCGAGATCGACCGGATCGCCAAGGCCTTCCCGCACATCCGCGCCCGTGACGCCCGCGCGGCCATGGACGAACTCCCCGAACTGCGCGAACTGGCGGGGGAGAAGGACAGATACGGCAAGCTGTGGGACCTGGTCGAATCCCTCGACGCCCTCCCGCGCGGCATCGCCATGCACCCGTGCGGGGTGCTCCTCTCCGACGCCTCCCTGCTCGCCCGTACGCCGGTCATGCCGACCAGCGGCGAGGGCCTGCCCATGTCGCAGTTCGACAAGGAGGACGTCGAGGACCTCGGGCTGCTCAAGCTCGACGTGCTGGGGGTGCGGATGCAGTCCGCGATGGCGCACGCGGTGGCCGAGGTGGAGCGGGCCACGGGGGACCGGCCGGACATCGACGCGGTGGCGCCGGGCGACCCGGCGGCGTACCGGCTCATCCAGTCCACCGAGACGCTGGGCTGCTTCCAGATCGAGTCGCCGGGCCAGCGGGACCTGGTCGGACGCCTGCAGCCCGCGACCTTCCACGACCTCGTCGTCGACATCTCGCTCTTCCGGCCGGGGCCGGTCGCCGCCGACATGGTGCGGCCGTTCATCGAGGCGCGGCACGGCCGGGCGCCGGTCCGCTATCCGCACCCGGACCTGGAGAGGCCGCTGAAGGAGACGTACGGAGTCGTCGTCTTCCACGAGCAGATCATCGACATCGTGGACATCATGACCGGCTGCGGGCGCGACGAGGCGGACCGGGTGCGCCGCGGGCTCTCCGACCCCGAGTCGCAGGGGCGGATCCGGTTCTGGTTCGCGCAGCACGCGGCGGTCAAGGGGTACGACGCCGAGACCATCGCGCGCACCTGGGAGATCATCGAGGCCTTCGGGTCGTACGGCTTCTGCAAGGCGCACGCCGTGGCCTTCGCCGTTCCAACCTACCAGTCGGCGTGGCTGAAGGCCCATCACCCGGCCGCCTTCTACGCCGGGTTGCTCACGCACGACCCCGGGATGTATCCGAAGCGGCTGCTGCTGGCGGACGCGCGGCGGCGGGGGGTGCCGGTCCTGCCGCTGGACGTGAACCGGTCGGCGGTCGCCCATCGTATCGAACTGGTGTCTGAATCCACCGTCCCCACCGTCCCCACCGTCCCCGGCACCCCCGGCACCTCCGCGGTCCCCGCCACCTCCACCGTCCCCGCCGTCCCAGCCGGTCGTTGGGGCGTCCGGCTGGCGCTCTCCGACGTGCACGGCATCAGCGAAGCCGAGGCCGCGCGGATCGCGGACGGGCAGCCGTACGCCTCGCTGCTCGACTTCTGGGAACGGGCCCGGCCGAGCCGGCCGCTCGCCCAGCGGCTCGCGCAGGTCGGCGCGCTGGACGCGTTCGGCGCCAACCGCCGTGACCTGCAACTGCACCTGACCGAACTGCACCGCGGCTCCCGGGGGGCGGGCGGAGGCCAACTCCCCCTGTCCGGCGGGCGGAACACCGCCTCCGCCGGGCTGCCCGACCTGTCCTCGGCGGAGCGGTTGAGCGCCGAGCTGGGCGTGCTCTCGATGGACGCCTCACGCAATCTGATGGACGACCACCGCGCGTTCCTGGGGGAGTTGGGCGTGGTCACGGCGCGTCGGCTGCGCGAGGCGCGGCACGGGGAGACGGTCCTGGTCGCGGGCGCCAAGGCGGCCACCCAGACCCCGCCCATCCGCTCCGGCAAGCGGGTCATCTTCAGCACGCTGGACGACGGGACGGGCCTGGTCGACCTCGCCTTCTTCGACGACTCCCACGACGCCTGCGCCCACACCGTCTTCCACTCCTGGCTCCTGCTCGTGCGCGGAGTGGTGCAGCGCCGGGGCCCGCGCAGCCTCAGTGTGGTGGGCGCGGCGGCCTGGAACCTCGCCGAACTGGTCGAGCTGCGCGCCGAGGGCGGCCTCGACGTGGTGGCGGCGCGACTGGCGGAGCCCGCACGGGAGGAACCGGGGGAGCCGGGGAAGCCGGGACCGGGGCGGCCAGGGAAGCCCGTCGACGGTGATCCGGCCGGGGGCCGGACGATCCGGATGCCCACGGGGTACGAGATGCACCCCTGGGCCGATCTGCGTCCCGCGGGCGAAGGGCCCGCGGGAGGAAAGAAGTTGTGGCACCAGAGCCCGGGGAGTGCGGGATGACCATCCTCTGCGTACGTTTCCAGCTGCCTCCGATGTGTGAGGCCGCTCTACCTCAACTCCTCGGTGTGCTGGAGGAGTTCACCCCTGTCATCGAGGCGCTGCCACCCGACGGCGCGCTGCTCGATCTCCGGGGCGCCGAGCGGTACTTCGGGCGCGGTGCCGTCGGGTTCGCCTCGCTGATCCGGGTGCGGGCGCTCGCCCTGTACGGGATCGACTGCGTGATCGGCGCCGGGCCCGGACCGATGCTCGCGCGGATGGCGCTGCGGGACGCCGCACCCGGGGTGACCCGTGTGGTGCCCGGAGAGCCGGACGCCGTCACGGAGTTCCTCGCCGGCCGGCCCGTCGCCACGCTGCCCGGCGTCGGCGGGGCCACCGCCCGCACCCTGTGCGAGTACGGCCTCGACACCATCGGCAAGGTCGCGGCCGCGCCCCTGTCCACGCTTCAGCGTCTCACCGGCGCCCGGGCCGGCCGCGACCTGCACGAGAAGGCGTCCGGCATCGACCGGAGCCGGGTCGTACCGAACGCCACCTGTCGCTCTCTTGCCACCGAACGCCCCTTCCAGCGCGACGAGTTGGACCCCTCCCGGCATCGCCACGCCCTGCTCTCCGCCGCTGAGGAACTCGGCACCCGGCTGCGCGCCCTGGAGAAGGTCTGCCGCACGCTGACCCTCACCGTGCGCTACGCCGACCGCTCCGCGACCACCCGCAGCCGCACCCTCGAGGAGCCGACCGCGCACTCCTCGACGCTGACCGGCACCGCGTACCGCATGTACGAGGCGCTCGGACTCCAGCGTGCCCGGGTCCGTGCGGTCGCCCTGCGCGCGGAGGGCCTGACCTCCGCGGCGCGGGCCTCCCACCAGCTCACCTTCGACCCGGTCGACGAGAAGGTCCGCCGTATCGAGGAGGTCGCGGACCGGGCGCGGGCGAAGTTCGGCCCGCATGTGATCGGGCCGGGGACGCTGGCCGCGTGACCTCCGTCCGAGCGGCGCCGCCTCCCGTTCCGCCCTAGTTGGCCCAGGGCGGGGTGAGGACCGAGCCGTCGGCCAGTTCCGCACGCAGGCCGATGGAGGTGGTGACCCAGGAGACCGCGGTCTCCTGGGCCGGGTTCTCGATGCCGACGGTCGCGCCCGGGGTGATGATCACGGTGTCGCCCGCGGCGATCCGCTCGGTGACGCCGTCGAGCGTGACCAGCAGCTCGCCGGAGAGCAGATGGAAGATCTCCTCGTGACTGACGGTGTGTACCGGGGCCCGGTGCCCCGCGGGGATCTCCGTGCGCCAGGCGCACAGCTCCTTGCTGCCGCTGCGCGGAGCGGCGTACGAGAGGAAACGGCCGCCGTGGATCTCGTGGACGACGGCTTCGGACGAGCGGACGACGGGCACGGGTGCCTCCTGGGTCGGCGATATATGGTCAAGCGGCTTGACCATGTGTACGGGTAATATGGTCAAGTAGATTGACCGATTCGTCAAGGGTGTTTCAATGCACGCGTGCAGAACTCCGAGGCCATGGCCCTGTCCGCCGCCCTGCTCGCCACCGCCGGTGAGCTGACGCAACGCATCAATGAGGGCGTGGTCGCCCGTGGATTCGAGGGGGTGCGGCCCGCCCACGGCTTCGCCTTCACGCGGCTCGCGCCGGACGGGGCGACGGTCACCGACCTCGCCGCCCATCTCGGGGTCACCAAGCAGGCCGCCAGCCAGCTGGTCGAGGAACTCGTCCGCAAGGGGTATGTCGAGCGGCGGCCCCACCCCGACGACGCGCGCGCCAGGCTCGTCGTGCTCACCGAGCTCGGCTGGGCCTGCACCCGTGCGGCGGAAGAGGCGGCCGCCGATGCCGTGCGCGGGTGGTCCGAACTGCTGGGAGAGAGTGAAATGCGCGCGTTGTATACGCGTTTGGTGAGCATCGCGCCCTACGGTCCGATCAAGCCCGCCTGGTGATGTTTCGATCGACCGCGAGGGTCATCCCGGTTATCACTGGAAGTTTTTACTGACGCGTAACTTCACAGTTCTGCTACTCGACCGTAACTTGACGAGTGAACAGCATCCTCGTGATCCGGATCACAGGGCGTAGTCCCCCACAACTCCCTTGAGCCGCAAGGAGATCACCCGATGCTGCCCTGGAAGCGAGTACTCAGACCCCTGGCCGCGCTGCTTCTGACCACCGCGGTCGCGGTCGTCCCCGCCGCGACAGCGCAAGCAGCCTCCGCCCCCAGCAGTGGCTGGAACAACTACTCCTGCAAGCCGTCGGCCACACACCCCCGCCCCGTCGTCCTCGTCCATGGGACCTTCGGGAACTCCGTCGACAACTGGCTGGCCTTCGCGCCCTACCTGACCAGCCGTGGGTACTGCGTCTTCTCCCTCGACTACGGGCAACTGCCCGGCGTCCCCTTCTTCAACGGCCTCGGCCCCATCGACAAGTCGGCCGCACAGCTCCAGGTCTTCGTCGACAAGGTGCTCGCCGCGACCGGCGCCGCCAAGGCCGACCTGGTGGGTCACTCGCAGGGCGGCATGATGCCCCGCTACTACCTCAAGTTCCTCGGCGGAGCCGCCAAGGTGAACGCCCTCGTCGGGATCGCCCCCGACAACCACGGCACGACCCTCAACGGCCTCGCCAACCTGCTGCCGTACTTCCCGGGCGCCGAGGACCTGCTGTCGACGGCGACTCCGGGACTCGCGGACCAGGTCGCCGGCTCCGCGTTCCTGACCAAGCTCAACGAGGGCGGCGACACCGTCGCCGGCGTCCACTACACGGTCATCGCCACCAAGTACGACGAGGTGGTCACGCCGTACAACTCGCAGTACCTGAGCGGTTCCGACGTCCACAACGTCCTGTTGCAGAACCTGTGCGGGCTCGACTTCTCCGAGCACGTGGCCATCGGGCTCTTCGACCGGATCGCCTACCACGAGGTGGCGAACGCCCTCGACCCGGCGCACGCCTCCGCCACCACCTGCGCGTCCGTGTTCAGCTGAGCACGCCGCCGGGGGCTGTCCGGCCTGAGCCGCCGGTCAGCCCCCGGAGTCGTCCCGCCTCCCAGGACCTCTCCGCCCTAGCGGCCGTGCCGGCCGTCCGACGCCGCGCGCCGCCGCACGGAGGCGAACAGCGCCGCCGCACCGAGCGCCAGAGCGGCGGCTCCGCCGATCGCGACGTACGAGGTGGAGGCGTCACCGCCGGTCTCGGCGAGGCTCTCGGAGGAACCCGCTGCCTCCGGCTGGTTCTCCGCCGAGTCCGAGGCGGTCCGGGCGTCCTCGGCGGAGTCCTCGCCCTGGTCGCCCTTGTCGCCCTTGTCGTCCTCGGTCACCCCGGCGGCGTCCGCGCTCGCGGTCGGCTCCGCCGACGTACCGGCGTCGTCGTCACCGTGGCCGTGGTGCTCCACGGTCGACTTGTCGCCGCCGTCCTCGATCTGCTCGTCGGAGGGCGCGGAGGCGCTCGGCGCGGGAGCGGCGCCGCCGCCCGCGTCACTGCCACCGCTCCCGCCGAACGCGACGTCGGAGCACGAGTAGAAGGCCTCCGGGCTGTCCGAACGCTGCCAGACCGCGTACAGGAGCTGCTTGCCCGAGCGCTCCGGGAGAGTGCCGGAGAAGGTGTAGAAGCCGCCCGAGGCGGCCGGGTCGGTGACCGTCGCGACCGGGTGCGCCAGGTCCAGGTCGTCCCAGGCGAGCGGCTGGGACGGGTTGTAGCCGGCCTTCGTGATGTAGACCTTGAACGTGCCCTTGTGCGGTGCGGTCACCCGGTACTTGAAGGTGTACGAGCCGCTGCTCACGCTCGTCGTGGGCCAGTCGGAGCGCGCCAGGTCGAGTCCCTTGAACTCGTCGTTGTTCGCGCTGCACAGCTTGCCGTCCGGGATCAGCGCCTCGTGCCGCCCGTTCGCGTCGCCGATGCGGATGCCGTTCCAGTCGTAGAGCGCCTGGGTGCCGCCCGCCGCGACGGCCGCCTTGCAGGCGTCCGACCCGGGGCTCTCCGGACCCTCCGCGTAGCACTGGGACACGCGGCTCACCGGGTCCCCCATCGAGCCGTGCGCCGAGGCCGGCGCGGCGGCCAGCGCGGACAGGGCGAGCGGGGCGATGCCGAGGGCGGCGACGCCGGCGGCCTTGCGGCGTGCGGACATGAGGGAACTCCTCGAACGGTTCTGGCGAGTGGGGAGAATCCCGCACGGCGTTCCGTGCGGGGGATCCCGTGGGGGGCGATCAGAAAACTAGCCCCTGGAAACCGTGGAATCGCCTGCTGGAGGCGGGTGATGGAGATCCTTATGGCGCCGTTAAGGGAGTGCTGAGACTGCGATCAGGTAGGTAGCGTGCGGGGCATGACAGAGACGTCCGAGGAGTACGGGGAGACGCCCGAGGGGTTCGGGGTGCGGTCGGCCGTCGCCGCCGACGTGCCCGTCGTGAAGGCCGTGATCGACGCCGCGTTCCAGCCCTACGTCGAGCGCATCGGGCTCGTTCCGGTGCCCATGGAAGCGGACCACGCGGCGAATGTGGCGGCGGGGCGGGTGTTCGTCACGGGGGAGCCGGTGACGGGGCTCGTGGTCGTCGAGGAGCGCCCGGACCACCTGTATCTCGACACCATCGCCGTCCGCCCCGATGCCCATGGCCGGGGCATCGGGGGACGGCTGCTGCGTTTCGTGGACGCGCACGCGCGTGCGCTCGGGCTGGACGAGATCAGGCTCTGCACGAACGCGATGATGTGGGAGAACCAGAAGATCTACCCGGGATACGGGTACGAGATGACCGAGCGGCGCGTGGAAGGGCCGTACGACCGGATCCACTACGTCAAGCGGCTGGCCTGACGGCGTCCACCACGTTGCCGCCGATCCGACGGTGTCCACCGCGAGCTGTTGATCGGACGGTGTCCACCGCGAGCCGTTGACCGGACGGCTCCCGTGGGCCGTGGCGGGCGCGGCGGCTCAGCCGTCCGGCCACCAGGTGCGCGCGATGTCCTTGCGGACCTCCGGGCGCTCGTCGGGGCGCTCGTCGGGCTCGTCCCGTACACGGCGGGAGTCCGACTTCCTCAGGGGCTTCTGCACGGTCACACGGCGCATGGCTGCCTCCTTGCGTCTACCGGATTCCGCGGTTGCACGGAGGTAGACCCTTTCGGGGAGAGTTCCTCATCGGTCGCGTTCTGTCTGTGGCGGCGGTCACCTGTCGATGGTCGGTGCGGTCACCCGTCGACTGTCAGTGGCGGGTGTCACCCTGGGGCGCATGGTGAGTAACAGTGGCATGAATCCAGGGGCGGGCGTCGACTGGGACGCGGAGTCCGTCACCTTCGACGAGGAGCCCGATCACGGCCTGCGCGACCCCCTGGTCCGCGACGCCTGGGCCGCCCGCCTGCGGGAATGGCTGCCCGAGCGACCCAGCGACGTGCTCGACGTGGGCTGCGGAACCGGCAGCCTGTCACTCATCGCCTCCGAGCGAGGGCACCGGGTCACCGGGGTCGACCTCTCGCCCTCCATGATCGACCTCGCCCGCGCCAAGCTGGCCGGTCGTGACACGGCGTTCCACCGGTCGGTGAGCAGCGCTTCGATGTCCTGCTCAGCCGCCATGTGCTGTGGGCGCTGCCCGATCCCGAGCGCGTGCTGCGGCACTGGCGCGGACTCCTGCGCCCGGGAGGGCGGCTGGTGCTCGTCGAGGGCGTGTGGGGGACGGTGAGCCCGGTCGGCATGTCCGCCGAGCGGCTGACCACCCTGCTCCGGCCTCTGATGTCCGGGGCCGCGGACGCCGCCGACCTGCGCGTGGAGCCGCTGTCGGCCGACGCGCGGCTCTGGGGGAGAGACGTCGACGACGAGCGGTACGCCGTGGTGGCCACCTTCTGAGCGCCGCCGCCCGGCCACGTCGGCCATGCCCGGGAGCCAGGACCCGGGACCCGGGACCGGGGATCAGGAGCCAGAACTCGCTGGGCCGCCCAGGCCCCGGGGTCCAGGTCCCCGGGGTCCAGGTCCGCGGGGTCTCCCGGGTCGGTCCCCGGCCCAAGTCCCCTGGGTCCTGGGCCACCCCGTTCGGCAGATGCCGCCGGCTACGCCAGGAGTGCTTCGAAGCCGCCCTCGCGGGCCAGGTGTTCGAGCTCGTTCAGGGCCTTCTCGGCGGCGGCCGCGGCCGCCGGGTCGGTGGCCGCCAAGCCGCTCTCCGCGAACTCGTCCTCGTCCAGGCGCAGTACGTCCACGCCGTCGGCCGAGCGCCACAGATCCAGGTCGAGATCCTCGACGACCAGCCGGCCTCCGGAGACGGTGGCCGGGCGGGTGATGTCGCAGTACCAGCCCTTGCGTACGCCCGCGGAGTCCCGGACCTCCTTCACCGCGTACCAGCGGTCCCGCCAGTAGTACTCGGTGAAGACATCGCCCTTCTCGAACCGTACGAAGCCGAAGTCGCGGGCGGTGTCGCCCGCCCACGGTGCGCGCACGACCACCCTGGTGCCGTCGTCGGCGAGCAGCTCGGCCGGGTAACTGATCTTCTTACGGCCTGCCTTGACGAGCACGATCTCCACCGAGCCGGGCGTGTCAGCCGAGGTCACGGACATACTTCACCTCCGTCGCGCAGATTTCGTAACCGAACCACTTGTTGATCGCCAGCATCGGCTCGTTGCCGGCGTCGTTGCCCGTGAACGCGTCCGTGAAGCCGGCCGCGCGGGCCCGGTGCAGGGAGTCGTTCTTGGCCAGTTTGGCGAGACCCCGGCCCCGGAAGGCGCGGACGGTGCCCGTCATCACGGTGCCGTAGCGGGTGCCGCCGTCGGTGCGGGCCGCGCTGAACGCCGCCGGGCGGCCGTCGACGAGCGCGACGGAGGTGAGCTCATGGCTCAGCAGTGGGTGGTGCCAGGTCTCCGTGAGCCAGGCCTCGTAGTCCGTGAACTCGCGGTCGACGTCGCTCGGTTCGTCGAGGAGCGTCTCCGCGTCCAGCGCGAACAGCGGTCGTGGGTCGTCCGCGAAGTCCGCCGCGCTGCGCAACTCCACGCCCGGTGGCGGGGTCCGGAGCGGCGGCAGGGAGCCGTTCTCCAGGTCGAGGCGGAGGAAGTGCGCGGAGCGGGCCGCGCGATAGCCCCGCTTCTCGGCGAAGTCGCGGTACGCGGGCGCGTCCAGCACCCAGGCGTGCAGCCGGGTCGCGCCCAGGGCGGCGAGCCGCTCCTCGGCGGAGCGCGCCAGCAGTGAACCCGCGCCGCGCCCCGTCCGCTCCGGGTGCACATAGACGTTGACGTAACCCTGGCCGGGTTCCGGGCTGTCGTACACGAGGCCCACCTGCGCCGTGCCGATCAGCTCGCCGTCCTCCTCCGCCAGCAACGGCTGGTAGTGGGAGTCGGGATGGGCCTGCTCCAGGTCGTAGGCGACGGACTCGGGGGTGAAGAGCATGAAAGGGAGGGCCTGGTGACGGATGCGGGCGAAGCCCGCGGTGTCCGCCGGGTCCCCGTGGCGCAGCTCACGAACGATCACGGTCATGGCATCGCACGCTACGCGTGGGCCGTGCGAGGATGCCTCTCATTTTCCGGCGGGTACGGCGGATTCGCCTTCCGCGGGTACGGGACAATCGCTGCGTGACCCTGAAGATCCACATCGCAGAGGGGGCCGCGCCGTACGAGCAGGTGCGCGCCCAGATTTCCGAGCAGGCACGGTCCGGCTCGCTGCCGGTCGGCTACAAGCTGCCCACGGTACGGGGGCTGGCCGAGTCGCTCGGCCTCGCGGCCAACACCGTCGCCAAGGCCTACCGGGCCCTCGAGTCGGACGGGGTGATCGAGACGCGGGGCCGCAACGGGACGTTCGTCGCCGCCGCCGGGGACGCCGCGTCACGCGAGGCCGCGTCCGCCGCGCAGGCCTACGCCGACCGGGCGCGACGGCTCGGACTCACCGAGGACGCCGCCCTGGACGCCGTACGGGATGCGCTGAGGGCGGCGTTCGAGGGTTCCTAGCCGTTCCTGGTCCCGCTTCCGGACGGGGTCCGAGCCGAAGCGCGGGCGGTCGTGCGCGTCCCGCGTGGGTCCTGCGCGCCGCTCACAGGTACAGGCCCGCGTCCGCGCCCTCGCGCTGGTCAGGTACCGATGTCGGTGTCGTGCCGCGGCGCAGCGCGTACAGCTCCGCGAGGGTCGCGCCCTCGCGCGAGACGCCCTCCTCGGTGCCCAGCCAGCCCACCGCCTCCCGGCGGGTGAGCGACCCGACCTCGATCCGGGCGAGGCAGCGGCCGGGGCGGACGACGGCGGGGTGGAGGCGCTCCAGGTCCTCGTTCGTCGTGACGCCCACGAGGACGTTGCGGCCCTGGCCGAGCAGTCCGTCGGTGAGGTTGAGCAGCCGGGAGAGGGCCTGGCCCGCTGTGTGCTTCGCCTCGCCGCGGATCAGTTCGTCGCAGTCCTCGAGCAGCAGGAGCCGCCAGCGCCCCTTGCCCGTGCCGTCCTCCTCGCCGATCGCGATGTCCATCAGATAGCCGACGTCGGAGAACAGCCGTTCGGGGTCCAGCACGCAGTCCACCTGGCACCAGTCGCGCCAGGAACGGGCCAGCGTACGCAGGGCGGAGGTCTTGCCGGTGCCGGGCGGACCGTGGAGCAGCAGCAGACGGCCCGCGATGTCCTCCGGGGTGGTCTTCATCAGGCGGTCCATGGCGTCCGCCACCGGTGCCGTGTAGTTGGGGCGGACCTCTTCCCACGTACCCGCCGAGATCTGCCGGGTAGTGCGGTGCGGGCCGCGGCGCGGCGACACGTACCAGAAGCCCATCGTCACGTTCTCCGGCTGCGGTTCCGGCTCGTCCGTCGCGCCGTCCGTCGCCTGCTTCAGCACCTTCTCGGCCAGCTCGACGCTGGTCGCGGTCACCGTGACGTCGGCGCCCCGGTTCCAGCGGGACACCAGCAGGGTCCAGCCGTCGCCCTCGGCGAGGGTCGCGCTGCGGTCGTCGTCGCGCGCGGAACGCAGCACCCGGGCGCCCGGGGGCAGCAGGGTGGCCCCGGACCGTACGCGGTCGATGTTCGCCGCGTGCGAGTGCGGCTGCTCGCCCGTCGCGAAGCGACCGAGGAACAGCGCGTCGACGACGTCCGACGGCGAGTCGCTGTCGTCGACGTTGAGCCTGATCGGCAGAGCGTCGTGTGGGTTCGCAGACATGTCGCCATGATCTGTCACGCGGGCGCCCCGTGCACCCGGTTTCCGCGGTGCGTCTCGTGTGTCGCGTGTGGCGCCGCCCTTCCGGTGTATCCCTTCCGTCCTGTTACAGGGCTGTGGTGAACGAGATCTGTCCCGCGCCGGATTCCCCCGGTTACTGTGGCCCATGATGGGACGTCATGGGTGGAATTCGGGGGCTGGACGATGGCGCCTCACCGCGCTGATCGGCGTGGGGATCGCTGTGCTGGCCCTGGTGGTGACGCTGATCAACACCCTGCCGGGAGACGGCGGGAGCACCGCGGGCACGACCCGTGACGGGGACAAGGTGCACGGCACGCCGGTCACTCCGCCCGAGTCGCCGCGTCCGGAGGTGGGCTGGGGCTTCACCCACACCCAGTTCAGCGCGGACGAGGGCGGTGACGCCGCCACCGAGCGGGTCGAGGGCCTGCTGGGCGAGAACCAGGTGTCGCTGCCGCAGAACCAGCACATCATGGGCTGGGGAGCGGGCAACCCCGAGCCGTCCGAGGGGCGTTACGACTTCTCCGAGATGGACAGCCGGATCGACTTCATCCGCAGGTCGGGCGGCACCCCGATCGTCACGCTGTGCTGCTCCCCGGACTGGATGAAGGGCGGCAAGTCCGGTGCCGACAAGACGAACTGGAGCCAGTCCTCGCTGGAGACGGCCCCGGAGCCGTCCCACTTCGCGGACTTCGCCGCGCTCGCCGCGACCGTCGCCAAGCGCTATCCCGACGTACGGCACTTCATCGTCTGGAACGAGTTCAAGGGCTTCTGGAACGACAGCGAGGGCCGCTGGGACTACGAGGGCTACACCAAGCTCTACAACCTGGTCTACAAGGCGCTGAAGAAGGTCGACAAGGACATCATGGTGGGCGGTCCCTACCTGGTCATGGACAGCTTCGACCCACGTCAGACCCAGGACGCGTCCCCGACCGTGAAGGGCGCCTGGGGTGCCATGGACCAGCGGGTCCTCGACGCCTTCGACTACTGGAACGAGCACAAGGCGGGCGCCGACTTCGTCGTCGTGGACGGCTCCAGCTACACCAACGACGACGACATGCTGCCCGACGAGTTCGCGGCCACCGACAAGTTCACGGCCGTCGGCAAGTGGGTGCGCGCGCGGACGCACGGTCTGCCGCTGTGGTGGGCCGAGTACTACGTCGAACCGGCCGACGGCAAGGACGAGCGCAAGGGCTGGTCCGAGGCCCGCCGCGTCGCCGTCCAGGCCGGCGGGATGATCGCGATGGTCAGGGGCGGTGCCTCCTCCGGCTTCTACTGGAACCCGGAGAAGGAGAAGGGCCCGGCCTGCGCCGGCTGTCTGTGGTCACCGACCGACACCGCGGGCGGGGGGAAGGAACTCCCCCTGTACGAACTGATCTCCCGCTTCGGCAAGGCGTTCCCGCCGGGGACGGCGTACGACAAGGTCTCCGTCGCCGCGGACGACGTGCCCAACGTGCGCGTCCTCGCCTCCGACCGGACCGTCCTCGTGGTCAACACCCTGGACCGGTCGATCGACGCGAAGGTCGACGGGAAACGGTTCGAGATGGGCGCGTACGAGGTGAGGTGGCTCCGCCGGTAGTCCGGTTGAGCCGTACGAAGTGCAACGAGGTGAAGTGGCTCCGCCGGTGGCCCGGTTGAGCCGCTTCACCCGTGTGCACCGCTCCGCCCTCATTTCATCGTGAGGAACCGCTGCACCAGTGAGGCCAGCAGGACCGCCAGCAGGGGCAGCGAGAACCAGAAGCTGCTCTGCAGCCACTGCAACTGCCGTACGCCGGGCCGCACCGCGACCCGTACGACCTCCCGTGCCGTCAGCAGCAGGACGAGGGCGATGGCGGCGAGTCCGCCGACGACCGACCACGGCGTCCACGTCACCTGCGGCCCGATCGGACCGGGTTCGGCCCGCGGCACCCCGCCTTCCGGCTGCTTGCGCAGCGTGTACATCGTGACGTCGTCGTTGACCAGGACCTTCTTCAGCTCCTGCCGGTCGTCGAGGTTGGTGATCAGCCGCGACTCCCAGGTCGCCGAATAGCCCACGTCCAGCTGGAGGTAGACCACCTGGCTGCGATTGATCATCAGATACGAGTTCGGGCCCGCGTCCTTGAGCGCCTTGACGAGCCCGGACACCAGCACCGGGTCGGCGGGCGCGAGGGTGGGCACGTACTGCACCTTCTCCATGTCCCTGGCGCCCCACGGCATCGCGGGTGTCACGTTGTCGACCGTGTCGTTGCTCAGCCACAGCAGCCGGACCGTCGGATCGTCGTGCGCGTACACGTAGTTCATCGCCGTGACCTCGCCCGGCCTGATCCGCTCGAACGGTTCGTTGCCCCAACGGGCCACCAGGAAGCCGCCCATGAGCAGCAGGCCCGCCATCAGGGCGGCGATCGGCGCGAGGCTCACCCGGTCCTTCTCGCGCTCCTTCGCGGTGACTCCGGTCCGCGGGAAGAGGGCGAGCCCGGCGAGCAGCGCCGCGCCCGGGACGGCGAACATGAAGACACGCAGGGCCATCTCGCCGCCGTACGACTGCATGCCGAAGCCGAGGAACGGGACGAAGGTGAGGACGAGCAGCGACCGCTCGCGGTACTTGTGGTCGCGCCGCCGCCACCAGCCCCAGCAGGCGAAGGCCATCACCCCGCCGGCCAGCAGCACTCGGGTGTACAGCACCAGCTTGTGGGTCGAACTGCCGCCCTGGATACGGCCGGAGACCGACGTCGACACATTGCTGCCGACGCCGCCGACCCCTCCGAACAGGTCGTCGAAGTGGCCCGACCAGTACGGCTCGGCCATGAAGCCGACCCAGACGGCGACCAGGACGGCGAACAGGATGGGCAGACCGCGCAGTTCGGAGCGGCCGACGAGGACGAGGACCGCGAGGACGCCCAGCATCACGAACGGCGTGAGCTGGTGCGCCGGGACGGTGGCCGCGAACAGCCCGATCAGGATCACGAGCAGCACGGCCCGCTGCCGGCGATCCGTCGGCTCGACCTCGGCCTCGCCCGGCCGCCGCACCGCCCACAGCATGCGCGGCGCCCGGAACCACACGAGCAGGATCGCCACGAACACGAGATACAGCAGGTAGGTGAAGCCCTGCGGGGAGAAGTAGTCCTGGCCGACCCAGGCGCAGAGGGCGAAGAACCAGATGCCCGTCCACTTCGCGCGCCAGCTCGCCCGCATCGAGCGGACGAGCAGGAACATCGGTGCCAGATAGAGGAGTTGGATCGTCAGCGGCCACCATCGGATGACCTCGGAGAGGTCGGTGACCCCGCAGGACTTCGCGACGAACGCGGCCACGGCGAAGAAGCCGGGCCAGCTCCAGCGGGCGTCCAGGTCCGGTACGGCGGACCCCGTGCGGTCGATGTAGTCCAGGAACCCGAGGTGCTGCCAGGCGGTCGCGAACCGTGGTTCGGTCTCGATGACGGCCGGCAGCGCGTGCAGGGACACGACCGTCGCGAGCAGCGTGATCAGCAGCAGGCCCCGGTGCTCGCTGTTCATCCAGAGCAGGGACGCGAACACCGTGACCAGCAGGGCCGCGCCGATCAGGGTCGGGAGCGGGAGCACCGAGACCAGGCCGAGGCCGCCCATGCGCGCCAGGGAACCGTCGTCGAGGCTCAGCACCGGAACCCAGTACAGGAGCAGCGCCGAGATCAGGAGGCAGCCGAGGACGACGCCGGGCTTCGACGGATGCAGGACGCGCTCGCGCAGGGACAGGGGCGGGTCGCTCGGTGGCCGCCGGTCGTCGGTGGCCGGCCGGCCCTCTGCGGCCCGCCGGGCTTCGGCGGGCGAGTCGCCGGACGCCGTGCTCCGCGCCCCGGACGAGGCGTTCCCGGGGCCCCGCGCATCGAAGGGGGCGTCGACCTCCGGTGTCTCCGACGGGCCCAACGACGCCTCCGAGCCCGGCTCGCGGGCCTCGACCGGCAGACCCACGGACGGCTGCCGCCGCGCCCACGTCGGGCGCCGCACCGCGGGTGTCCCGGTCGGCGGGGTGCCGGGCCCCGGGCGGACGTCGGGCCTGCGTTCCTGGTGGTCGAAGTCGATGTGGAGGCCGAGGGCGAGGGTGTCGGAGTCGAGGGCCCAGGCCGGGCCGCGCCTCGGCTCACGGGGCTCCGCCGCGGCGACCTCGCGCGCCCCCAGGTCGGCGAGGTCCCCGTCCGGCGCCGCGTCCTCGGGCAGCGGGGCCGGCGGGGCGCTGCGTACGATCTTGAACAGCTTGGGCGCGGCGATCGCCACGATCACCGCGAGGCTGGAGATCTCGGCGACGCCCGCGCCGGTCAGGCCCATACGCGGCAGCAGGATCACCGTGAGGCCGAGCACGAGCAGGCACAACAGGCCCTGGAGATAGGCGAGTCCCGAGGTGCGGCTCTGGGCGCGCAGGACGGCGAAGTACGTCTCCATGACCACCCGCAGCAGCGCGCCGACGGCGAACCAGCGCAACAGCGGGGTGGCCGCGTGCGCGTAGCCGTCGCCGAACACCTGCAGGATGAACGGGGCGCCGAGGAACAGCAGTCCGCACACCGGCAGCATGATCCGGGCCATGCGTTTGAGGGCGGCCCGGGTGTTGGCGGCCAGCCGCGCCGGGTCGTGCGATCCCTCGACGGTCAGCGAGGCGCCCATGTTGATGGCGAGCAGGTTGACCGTGCCGCCGATGGTGGTGGTGATGTAGAAGTACGCGTTGTCGGCGGAGCTGACCTGCGACGCCACGATCACCGGGACGAGATAGACGACGGCCAGCGAGAACAGGGAGCCGGTGTAGTCGCCGGCGAGGAAGCGGCCGACCTGCTTGAGCGTCGGCGGCTCGGCGTGGTCCTTCGTCGCCTTCACATGCCGGGGGACCAGCCGCCGGAACACCAGCAGTCCGAGCGGCACCACAGACAGGGCGATCGCGGCGACCCAGGAGGCGAAGACGCCCGAGGTGGGCAGCGCCGCGGCCAGGGCGACCAGCAGCACCAGCTTCACCGCGGAGAACACGGTGTTGCCCACCGGCACCCACAGCGCGCTGCGCAGCCCCGTCAGCACGCCGTCCTGCAGCGTCAGCAGCGACCAGGCGACGACCGCGATGACGAAGCCGAGCCCGTGGAGCGGGCCGTGCAGGAAGCGGTACGAGGGTCCCCACAGGTTCAGGGTGAGCAGGAAGACCCCGGCGGCCACTGCCACTACCACCGAACTGCCCGCGTACGTACGGAAGATGAGCCGTCCGGTGGCACGCCCCGCGACCGGGATGAAGCGGGCGAGCGCGCCCGTCAGCGTCACCGCGGTCACGCCGGCGAGGAGCTTCATCGCGGCGATCGCGGCGGAGCCCTGACCGACCGCCGCGTCGGTGTAGTAGCGGGCGGCGATCAGCCAGTACCCGAGCCCGAGCACCGCGGAGATCCCGGTGTTGAGCATCAGGGCGTAGGCGTTGCGGAACAGCTGGCTGCCTCCGCCGCCCTCCTTGCGGCCCCTGCCGGGCAGGCGGAGGCGGCGTCCCGGCCGCCGCTCGGGTGCCTCGGTCGTGGGCGTGGAAGCCTGGGTCGTGGTCGTCGTGTCAGACACGGGAACGGATGGCCTTCCGGCGGACCTGTCGTGCTCTTCGGACCATGGCGTACCCCTTGGTGAGGGCGCGGTCCCGGGCGAAGGTGCGGGCGATCGCGCGGCCCTTGACCAGCCGCTCGAACTCCTCGATACCGGTCGTGCGGCGCACGGTGACGCGCTGCAGGGCGTACGGGCCCTGACGTCGGCGTGCGAGACCGTTGCCGACGGCGAGCGACTGGGCGAACCCCGCCTCACGCACCGTACGGCGCACGCGTGAGCTGGAGTAGCCGTACGGGTACGCGAACGAGACCGGGCGGGCGCCCAGTTCGTCGGCGATGATCTCCTTGCAGCGCAGCAGCTCGGACCAGAGCGCGTCGTCCGCGATCCGGTCGAGCTGCGGATGGGTGTGGCTGTGCCCGCCGATCTCCATCCGCTCCCCGGCGAGCCGGCGCACCTGGTCCCAGTCGAGCATGGCGTCGAGGCCGCCCCCGGTGTCGTACGCGCCCCTGATCCACCCCGTCGAGACGAACAGGGTGGACGCGAAGCCGTATTTGGCGAGCGCGGGCAGTCCGTGCAGGTGCACGCCCTCGTAGCCGTCGTCGAAGGTGATCAGGACGGGGCGCGCGGGCAGCGGACCGCCCGAGCGCCAACTCGACGCCAGCCGCGCGGTGTCGACGGGTGTGAAGCCGCGGTCGTCGAGCAGCGCCATCTGCTCGGCGAACGCCTCGGGGGAGACGGACAGCGCGCGGGTCGCTTCGTTGGGCGACCGCGCGATCGAGTGGTACATCAGGATCGGTACCGGTTCGCTCATGCCGCCGCCCCCTCGTCGACCGGAACCCCCTCGACCGCCGCGACGGAGACCACGGAGAACGCGGCGCCGCTCCGGCGGGCCCGGAGGCTCCCGAGTACGTACCCCCCGGCCGCGGTCAGTACCCCGGCGACGATCGCGCCCGCACGGCCCGCGCCGCCCGGACGCGCCAGGGCGGCGTCCCGCAGCCCGCGCAGCACTCCGGCCGGCAGCACCCGGGTCGTGTAGCGGCGCTCCGACTCGAGTCCCTTGCCCGCGCCGACACTTCGGGCTACCAGGGCCTTGGACAGCCCTTCGGCGTAGGCGCGGGTACGGAAGTAGCCGAAGTGCTCGCGGGCCTCGGGCACCCGGTGGTGGATGACCGCGCGGTCGTCGATCAGCAGGATCGCGTCCGGCCGGGCACGGCTGAGACGGATGCACAGCTCCGTCTCCTCGCAGCCCAGCGGGCGTTTGTCGCCGTCCCGGCCGATGCCGGTCGCGAAGCCGCCCGCCGCGTCGAACGCCGTCCGGCGGAAGGAGGCGTTGCCGCCCAGGACGTTGCGGACCCGTACGCGGCCCGGCGGCAGACCCTTGTACGTGCAGCCCACCACCCAGTCGAACTCCTCGGGGAACCAGGCCGGGCGGCGGCCCGAGGCCCAGATGGGCAGGGTGCGGCCGCCGACGGCCATCACCCGCGGGTCGGCGTAGCCCTCGGCGAAGTGCCGCAGCCAGTCCCGTTCGGCGACGGCGTCGTCGTCGAGGAACGCGATGACGGCCCCGCGCGAGGCGGTGATCCCGGTGTTGCGGCCGGCGGACAGGCCCCGGGGGCCCGCGTTGGCGAGCACCCGCACCCCCTCGGTCTCCTTGTACTCCCTGGTCAGCCGCTCCAGGAGGACGGTGTTGTGGTCCACGACCAGCAGCGTCTCCAGGGCGCGCAGGGACTGCGCCCGCACCGAGGAGACCGCCGCGAGGATGTCCTCCCAGCGGTCCTCGGTGTAGACGCAGATCACCACGGAGATGTCCTGCGTGCTCAAGACACCTCTCCCCGGCCGGAGTCGAGCTGGGCGGCGTGCGGCCTGCGGCGCAGCGCACGCCGGTTGGACCGCTCCTTGAGGATCACCTTGAGCACGCGCAGCCCGTCCCGCACGGCGCGCAGATTGCTCGTGCCGTGGATGCGGAGGTACTCGTGGCTCGGGATCTCCTGCACCTTGAGCCCTGCCTTGACCACCCGGATGTTCATCAGGGTCTCGACCTCGAAGCCGGTGCAGTCGAGTTCGATCTTGTCGAGGCAGTGCCGCCAGAACGCGTTGTATCCGTAGCAGAGATCGGTGTAGCGGGCGCCGAACTTGGCGTTGACGGTCGCGCAGAGCACGCGGTTGCCGAGCTTGCGGATCGGCGTCATGTCGGATGTGCCGCCGCCGTTCGCGAAGCGGGAGCCCTTGGCGAAGTCCGCCCCGGACACCAGCGCGGAGACGTACGACACGATCTCGTGGCCGTCGGCCGAGCCGTCCGCGTCGACCATCACGATGATGTCGCCGGTGCACGCCTCGAACCCGGTGATCAGGGCGTCTCCCTTGCCCTTTCCGCGCTGCTCGACGACCTTGACGTCAGGCCACAGCTCACGGGCCACTTCGACGGTGTTGTCGGTGGAGTTGCCGTCCACAAGAACCACCTCGTGTATCCACGAGGGAAGTGTCTTGAAGACGTAGGGGAGATTCTCCGCCTCGTTCATGGCGGGAATCACGACGCTCACCGGTGGCGCGATGGCCAGGTGAGAAGAGATGGGCCGGTACTTGGCGGCCGTGAACGGATCATCGCCCGAGATCGCTGGGCGCAGGACTGAGCTCATGAGTCTGGTCCCTCTCGTCCGGTGGACCGCCCGCCCCTGGGCGGTCCGGTTCTTTGTCCGGTTCGAAAGGGGGGTTCTCACTGACGGCATGCCGAAATGGATCTCCGTGCATGCCGGGTGAGTTGGCAAAGCTGGCCGGCTCCGAAGAGAGAAGCCGGTCGCGCGGCACGACTCGGCACAGGTCTGGTCACCGAGTACGGCACCCCCCAACCGCGCCCCGCGCCGGGAACCATCGCGGTCCTTGAGCCCTCCCCTAGAGCCGCTGATGATGGACCGATGCGGGTGAGATGTACGACGGTATTGACGAATGAGTCTGTATGGCAAGACCTGGAACGAGGCCTCACGTTTTTGTTGGTTTGACCGTTACACGACGCCTCGAACGGATTTTCCCCATCCGTTTGAGGATCCCGCAGGCCGGCTCGTACGGCTCCGGCCGGGTGTCACCACCCACCCCGAGGGCACGCGGAAGTGCCGTGCCCTCGGGGAGTCTTCGTCAGTCCGGCCCCGACGCGTCAGGGGTCCGTCCGGCCGTCGCGCGACGGCGCCATCGCCGCGCCGACACCAGCAGGAGAATCAGCGAACTGAGTGCGGCCACGGTCACGATCCCGCCGGGAACCGACCATCGGTGGACGGCGAGCATGCCCTGGGCCACCAGCATGTTCAGGGTGACCGCTCCGGCGACGGACGCGAGGACGCGGCCGAAGGGCTCCAGCCCGCGCAGCGCGGCCGCGATGGCGGCCGACGGTGCCGCGAGCAGGAAGAACAGGGTGAACGGACCGCGCAGGGGCGAGTTCGCGTCGGCGAGCGCCAGATACGCGCCGACACCCGCGACGACGGTCGCGGCGCCCGCGAGCAGCGGCAGGAGGTCCCTCCCCGGACCTGGCCGCGACCGCTCCGCGGTGTCGTATGGAGATGTCTTGATCCCTATGGTCTGCATGGGCGACTTTGCCCCCCGAAGTGCCGGATGCCGGGCTTCAATGTGTCCCAGCGGGCCTGCGGACGTCAAGATGCGGACGGCGTTCCCGGGCTTCTCGGCCGTCTCCGATCACACCCTTCCGGAGTTGTCGCTTTTCGTCGGCAACTACGCGCCCTTGAACCAGAGTTGACGATCCGTCAATCCCTGTCATCGAACCGTCATGGACATGTAACGACATATGCGGTGAACAGGGGCGGAGTCGCTGGTGGGGGCCCGAAAAGTCTTGGCATGGACACTTCCTGTCAACACGCGTAGCTGCTACGAACGTTGTGGCAGAGATCCTGCTAAAGGGAGGTTCCATGAGACGTTCCCGAATTACGGCATACGTGACCTCACTCCTCCTCGCCGTCGGCCTCGCCCTCACCGGGGCGGCGACAGCGCAGGCGCGAACCGCGGCGGCCACCGGCTATGTGGCGCTGGGAGACTCCTATTCCTCCGGTGTCGGCGCCGGGAGCTACATCAGCTCCAGCGGCGACTGCAAGCGCAGCACGAAGGCGTACCCCTATCTCTGGAGCGCCGCTCATTCACCCTCGTCGTTCGCCTTCACCGCCTGCTCGGGCGCTCGTACGGGTGATGTCACGGCGAATCAGCTCGGCCCGCTCAGCTCCTCCACGGGCCTCGTCTCGATCAGCATCGGCGGCAATGACGCCGGATTCTCCGACGTCATGACGACCTGCGTCCTGCAGTCCGAGAGCTCCTGCCTCTCGCGCATCGCGACGGCGAAGGCGTACGTCGACTCCACGCTCCCCGGCAAGCTCGACTCCGTCTACTCGGCGATCAGCGCGAAGGCCCCGGCCGCCCATGTGGTCGTCATCGGCTACCCCCGCTTCTACAAGCTCAGCGGCAGCTGCCTGACCGGACTTTCGGAGACCGAACGGTCCGCGATCAACGGCGCGGCCGACTACCTGGACAGCGCGACCGCACGGCGTGCCGCCGCCCACGGCTTCAGCTTCGCCGATGTCAGGGGCACCTTCACCGGCCATGAGATCTGCTCCGGCGACGCCTGGCTGCACAGCCTGAACTGGCTGAACATCGGCGAGTCGTACCACCCGACCGCGGCCGGCCAGTCCGGCGGCTATCTGCCCGCCTTCACCGGAGCCGTCTGACCTCCGGACACCCGCTCCGTAACCCTTCGAGAAAGCACCCGTCCCCTCGGGGGAGAACGACCGCCCCGCTGAGGGACATCGTCATCCCTGTCAGGGGGATGCGGAGGCGGAGGCCCCGTCCGTCGGGGTCTCCGTCACACAAGTGATCGTGAACGGAACCGAGTTGGACGTCGCCTTGACCGGGCCGCGCACCTCCACGCTGATCTCGTTGGAGAACGTCCCGCTCGCGTCGTACGTCGTCGCCACCACCGTCTTCTGCTGCGTCCTGCCGCCGCCCGCGGGGAACGTGAGCGTCTTCCAGCTCGGATCGGTCACATCACCGGACTTCGTGACCCAGCGGTACTCGACATCCACCGGCACGCGACCCACCGTGAAGGTCGCCGTGAACGACGGAGCCTCCGTGGCGGGCGGCGGGCAGGCGCCCTTGTAGTCGGTGTGGTGACCCGAGACCGTCACCCGCACCGACTGCGCGGGCGGAGCGGTCGTCGAACGTCCGCCCCCGGGAGTGCTGCTGGAGGGACTCTTGCCACCGGTCGCACCGACGGTGGCACTGCCGCTCTCACTCTTCTCGCCGCCCGAGTTCCCGCCGTCGGAGTTGCCGGTACTCCCACTGTCGGTGGTCCCCTGCCCGCTGTTCCCGCCGTGCCCGCCGTCACGGTTCAGCAGCGCGTACGTCAGCCCGCCGAGGGCGAGCGCCAGCGCGACCAGGCCCGCGATCAGGGCGACGGCCGCGCGACGGTTGCGGTCGGGCTCCGCCGGAGGTGTCGCCGAGGGCACGGTCGCGGGAGGCGGGCCGAACCCCCGGGGCGGTGTCGGCGAGGCCGGGGACGGCTGGTTGAACGCCCCGATCGTCGGTGTGTCGGAGGGCGTCGGCGCAGCGACCGCGGACCGCGTGGGCGCCGTGCCCCCCGCCGCTACGGCACGCAGCTGGTGCTCGGCGGAGTCGGCGCTCGTCCGCTCGGCCGGGTCCTTGGCCAGCAGCCCCTCGAGGACGGGGGTGAGCCGGCCGGCGCGACGGGGCACCGGCAGCGGCTCGTCGACGATGGCCCGCAAGGTGCTCAGCGGCGTGTTCTGCCGGAAGGGCGAGTTTCCCTCGACCGCCGCGTACAGCAGCACCCCGAGCGACCAGAGGTCCGACTCGGGGCCGGGGGTGCGACCCAACGCCCGCTCCGGGGCCAGGAATTCGGGTGATCCGATGACCTCGCCCGTCATGGTCAGGGCGGAGCTGCCCTCGACCGTCGCGATGCCGAAGTCCGTCAGGACGACCCGTCCGTCGTTCGCCATCAGCACGTTGCCCGGTTTCACATCCCGGTGCAGGACCCCCGCCTCGTGCGCGGCGCGCAGCGCGGCGAGCACCTCGGCGCCGATGTGGGCGGCGCGCTCCGGCGTCAACGGCCCCTCGGCGTCCAGCAGATCGGAGAGGGCGATGCCGCGGATCAGCTCCATCACGATCCAGGGCCGGCCGTCCTGTGTGGCCACGTCATAGACCGTCACCACATTGCGGTTGGAGATACGGGCGGCCGCCCACGCCTCCCGCTCCAGGCGCGCGTACATCCGCTCGACCTCGGATGTCGGAAGCCCGGCCGGGGCGCGGACCTCCTTCACGGCGACCTCGCGCTGCAGCACCTCGTCGCGGGCGCGCCACACCGTTCCCATGCCGCCTTCGCCCAAGGGCGAGAGCAGCCGGTAGCGCCCCGCGATCACACGTTCACTGCCCGGATCTTCGGACACGTGCGTCCCCCATTCGCATCCGCGCGATTTCTCCACAAAAGTAGCTCAACCGAGTACGGATGCCGCCCCCTTGAACACCAATCCAGCCCCAAGGGCTACGACGATCAACGCCGATCCCAGGGGTGCGGTCCTGCGGACCAGGAGGACGAGGCGCCCCTCGGCCCACCGAGGACGCCTGGCCAGGGCCCGGGTCATCCCGCCGCCGAGCTTGACGACGGCGAACCCGGCCGCCGTCAGCGTCAGGGCGAGCCCGACGCCGTACGCGAGAACGAGAAGAAGGCCGAACCAGGCCTGTCCGAGGGCCGCGGCGCCCACGAGCACGACGACCGCCGACGGACTGGGGACCAGCCCACCGGCGAAGCCGAGCAGGATCGTCCCACGGAGGGTGGGGGCGATCTCGTGGGTGTGCGTGAAGCCGCCGTGGGTGTGTTCGAGGGAGCGGGAGCGGGGGGTCTTGCCTGAACGGTGAGCGTGGTCGTGGTCGTGGTCGTGGTCGTGCGGGTGCGGGTGCGGGTGCGGGTGCGGGTGCGGGTGCGGGTGGGCGTGGGCGTGGGGTTGGGGTGCGGTGGTGGTGGGGGCGCTCGTCGTCACCGACGTGGTGGCGTGGGTCAGTACCAGGGGGCGTACGGAGCGGTCGGCGTGCCGGTGCGGCACCCGCGCGTGTTCGTCGTCGTGAGCGTGGTCATGGTCCTGGTCATGGTCGTGTGCATGCCGGTGGGCGGGGGTGTGCTCGTGGTCGTGCGTGCGACCCGGCACGTGGTCGTGGTCGTGGGCCGGGGTCCGGTCCTGGCCGTGCTCGTGTGCGTGGCCGTGCTCGTGTGCGGGCTCGTGTGCGTGGCCCGTGCCGTGCGAATGTCCGTGGTCGTGGTCGTGGTCGTGGTCGTGGCTGTGGTCGTGGTGGTCGTGCGTGTGCCCGGCCGCGCGGGGCCGGTTGCGCCATGCCCGGCGCAGGAGAGTGGCGCCCGCCAGGGTCACCAGGACACCGCTCGACACACCCAGCCAGGCGATCACGGAGGGGGCCGCGGCCGAGCCCGCCGTGACCAGGAGGCCGAGTGCGACGACTCCGAGGGTGTGGGTGACCGTCACGGAGGCGGCCAGGGGCAGCACGTCCTTCATCCGGGCCCGGCCCCCGCGCGCCGCCGCGGTCGCGGCCATCAGGGTCTTGCCGTGGCCCGGCGCGAGCGCGTGCATGGCACCCAGGGCGACGGCGATGACCAGGGCCAGCGCGGCGAAGCCGAACGTGAGGTCATGACGGGCCACCAGATTGTTCAGGGCCTCGGTCCAGCGGTCTGCGCCGCGCGGGAGCACGGAGGCGGCCGGGGCGTCGCGCCGTTCCTCGACGAGGGCGGGCCCGCCGGGGCGGACCCGCAGCGACGCGGTGGCGGTGTCGGCCGGCGAGGAGAGCAGCGCCTTGGGATACCGGGTCAGCTCCGCCGACACCGACTTCGCCGGTACGTCCGAGGAGGTGAGAGTCGTCCGGTCGCCACGGGCGGTGATCTCGCGCCAGCCGGGGCCCCGGTCGGCGCCCGCGCTGTGGAAGCCCACGGTGACCGTGTCGTTCCTGGGCAGGGGCGCCGTCAACCGGCACTCCACGCGCAGGGTGCTGAGCCCCGCCTGCCCCGGGCGCACGCGTGCGTGGCTCGCGCCGGCGGTGAGCGCCACCGTGTGCCCGCCGACGGTCACCTTGCTGCCGCTCGCCGCGCTCGCGCACCGCTGCCGGGCCCAGTCGGCCATCCCGAGCCTGTCGATGGCGGGCTTGGCCTGGGTGGCGGGGATCTCCGCCAGGTCCTCGACGTGATCGACGCGCAACTGCCCGGGGGCGACGACCAGTCCGTCGTACCGGTTGACGGTGAAGTTGCCGAGTGGATGCGCGCTCGCCTGCCCCGAGGGGACCAGCACGAGCGCGCAGGCCGCGGTCAGGATCGTTCCGCAGACGGCGAGGAATCGAGGTGCCCTCACTGCGCGGCCTCCAGTGCCGTACGGGCTTCGCGGGCGCCCAGCGGCGAGAACCCGGGGTTCAGGTCCAGGGCCGACCTCAGCGCGGTGCGCGCCTTCCCGGTGTGGCCGGTGGCCTGCTCGATGACGCCGAGGTGGTAGAGGAAGGACGCGTTGCGGTAGCCCGTCGCCGTGGCCCTGCGGGCGTACGGCAGGGCCTCCGCGTCGCGGCCCGACACGTGCAGCGCCCAGGCGAGCGCGTCCGCGGTGTGCACGGTGTGCCGGCGGGCCCACTCGTCGCGGGCCGCCTTCAGCGCGGCCGTGCGGTCACCGTGGTCGGCGGCGGCCAGCGCGGTGTCGAGGTCGGCGTCGACGCCGTTGGCGCGGGCCAGGGAGACCCAGGCGTTCACCAGCGTGTACTGGTCGCGGGCCTTCTGCGCGTCGCCCGCCTTCCCGCGGGCCTCGTACAACTCGCCCAGTTCGACGAGGGGTTGCGGAAGCGGGTAGCGCTGCACGACCTGCTCCATCCCCTTGATGGCCGCCGCGCCGTCTCCCTGCGCGGCCTGCGTGCGGGCCCGGCCTTCGAGGGCCGGGAGATAGCCGTCGTCGGCGGCGAGCGCCCGTGCGAAGTAGGTGAGGGCAGCGTCGTACTCGCCCTGGCTCCAGGCCAGTTGGCCGAGCGCGGTGGCCACGTACGAGATGTCGCCGCGGCTGGTCGCGGTGGCGAGCGCCTGGCGCAGGACCCGTCGGGCGGTCTTCACGTCGCCGCGCAGCTCGTGGACGTAGGCGTACCGGGTGAAGACGGGGACGCCCGGCCGACGCGAGTCGGCGAGGTCGGCCGCCTTCGACGCCTCGTCGTAGCGGCCGAGTTCGACGAGTGCGTCGATCCGTGAGGAGAGGGCGCGCTCGCTGTAGGGGTTCTGCTTCAGCGCGAGGTCCGCGTACTTCAGGGCGCCGGTGAAGTCGTGCCGGGCGGCGGCGAGTGCGGCGCGTCCGGCGAGTGCGGGGTCGTAGTCGGGGCGCAGTTTCAGCGAGCGGTCGAGAGCTTCCTGTGCCTGCGGGTAGCGGGAGGGGTCGCCCTTGGTGCGGGCCTGTTCCACATAGGCGAGGCCGAGCGTCGACCAGCCGCCGAAGTCTTTGGGCTGGGTGCGGAGATGGGCCTGGAGGGACGCGATGCTCGCGTCGAGATCGCCGCTCGCGAGCAACTGCGGTGACACGCCGTTGGACACGGTCGCGACGGCGGGTGTCGTGCCGCCGTCCCGCAGGGCCCCGAGCACCACCGCGCCGGCGGTCATGGCGACGGCCAAGGCGGCGGCACAGAAGCCGAGTTGAGCCGTCCGCCAGCGCCGCTGCGACGCCGACAGCCGGCGCACGGCGGCCACCCGCTCATCGGGCATCTCCGCGGCGTCCGCGGCGTCCGCGGCGTCCGCGGTGTCCTCGCCGGAGTCGGCTGTCGGGATGCTGTCGCCGGACGCGGCTTCCGCCTTGCCCTCAGCGGTTGTCGCTTCCGCCGTGTCCCCGGCGGGTGTTGCTTCCGCGGTGTTCTCGGCGGGCATGGCTCCCACGGTGCTCTCGTCGGGCGTGGCCTTCTCGGCGTCCGGCGTCGCGTTGTCGTTCGTACGCGGGGACATGCCCTCTCCTCAAAGTCCTTGGCGGAACGGTCGTTGTGGGGGGTGGGGCGGCGCGGCCCGCACGGTGGGGGGTG
>NZ_JBHWVI010000108.1:0-28590 GCF_042737005.1 Streptomyces sp. NPDC060027 | reverse complement strand
GGAAGGCGGGGCGTCCGGCATCGGGGGTTCAGGCATGGCCTCACCGTCGGCGCCGCGGGTGCCCTCGCTCATGCGTGGTCCCCGGCACGACTCGTGCGTGCCTCCTGGAGCGCCAGGGCGAGCGCCGCGCCCGCGCTGTCCTGGCCTCCGGGCCGACCGCGGTGGCCCTCCCGGCGTCCGGTGTCCGCTGGTGGACGACCTTCTCTGCGGCCCGCGTGTCCGTTGTCGGTGCGGCTGGCGGCGTCGACCCGCACGTGTGGGCGCGGGTTGCCGGGGCGGCGCGTGCCGTCCGGGATGCCGAGGCGGACGCCGTGTCGTTCGGGGCCGGACGCGGAGCTGTCCCGTTGCACGCCGGTGTTGGTGTGGGCGCAGGCGCCTCGGTGCATCACGCCGGTGCGGGTGAGGGCGCCTCCGTACGACGTGCGGGCGTCGCGACACGGCGTGCGGACCCTGCCGTACGGCGGTGGAGCATGGTCCGGTTGGAGGTGTCCGTCGGCCGCCTGACCTGTGTTGATCCAAGAGTTCGGGTGCTTGGCCGGCCCTGCTCGGGCGGGTAGGCACGCTCGCCGATGGGCGCCTGTCGGACGGCCCTTCGGGGAGCGGCGCACCATCGCGGAACGGCAGCTCGGTGCCCGCCCCTTGGGCATGTCTCATTGGTCTGGGACCCGCATAGGCATCGACGGCCCTGGCGTCGGAGGCCGCTACATGCACAGCGTCCGCACCGAAACGCGTCGCCCGAGTGACATCCAGTCAGGCATCCCGGCGCCGAGCCGCCACCTCGGCGAACCCCCCTCCAGCCCACGCCTCTTGAGCCGGTACGGGAGCCGGTACGGACTGCGTCGTCGGGGCGTGCGGCAGGGCTGTGCAGGCGGTGCGGACTGCGTCGTCGGGGGTGTCCGGCAGGGCTGCGTGGGCGGGGCGGACCGTGCCGTCGGGGGGTGTACGACAGGGCTGTTCGGGCGGGGGACTGCGCCGTCGGGGGCGTACGGCAGCGCAGCACCGACAGGACGGACCGTGCCGTCGGGGGTGTACGGCAGGGCTGTTCGGGCGGGGGACTGCGCCGTCGGGGGGTGTACGGCAGCGCAGTGCCGACAGGGCGGGCTGTGCCGTCGGGGGCGTACGGAGGGGCTGTGCGGGCGGGACGGACCGTGCCGTCGGGGGCCTACGGCACCGCAGCACCGACGGGACGGACCGCCCCATAAGGGGTGCACGGCACCGCTGTGCCGACGGAGCGCGGATGGTCCGCGTCCCACCTCTCCCGGCATCAACGCCCCGGCATCGACACCCCCGACATCAACCCCCCACCCATCACGCTCCGTTCCCATGCCCGATGCCAACACCCGCGACAGCAGTACCTTTTCGGCCGCGTTCGCGGGCCGCCTCATCGTCGGAGAATTGTTCGACAGGCCGACCGTCCGCGCCCGACCTGCGTACTCCTGTTCGCCCGCGCCGATGTCACCGCGCGGCCCGGCGCGACGGGATCGAAGCGCCGCACATCAATTCCTGTCCGAATCATTGACGCGCCCGAAAGCCCTCCGTACCTTGTGCCAGCAAGCGCTTACTTGAAACGATTCATGCAGGCGGCGACGACGTTGCGGGGAGGCCCGACTGTGGGAAACAACGGGAGTGTCGAGAGGCGGACGGTCCTCAAGGCCGCCGGAGCTTCGCTGGCCACACTGGGGCTGGCCGCGGCGACCGGGTGCGGTGGGGACGGCGGTGGCGCCGGGGACGGGACGGTGACGATCCGTTATGCCTGGTGGGGTGCGGACGAGCGGGCGAAGAGGATCAACCGGTCCATCGCGCTCTTCGAGAAGAAGTACCCGAAGATCAAGGTGAAGACGGACTTCCAGGATTATGTGGCCTTCTGGGAGAAGTTCCAGACGCAGGCCGCCGGCGGAAATCCGCCGGACGTATTCCAGAACGCCGTAGGATTTCTGCGGAAGTACGACAAGCGAGGGATCCTGCTCGACCTCAAGTCCCAGATAGACGCGGGAAATCTCAGCCTGGAAAACTTCCGCGCCGGAGTCGAGAAGGTCGGTCAGGTCGACGGAAAGCAGCTCGGTATTCCCGTCGGATCCAACACCATGTCACTTGTCATCGACGAGAAGGTGTTCGAGAAGGCCGGCGTCAAACCGAAGCAGGGCTGGACCTGGGACGAGTACTTCGCGGCGCTCAAGAAGATTCACGACGGCGAGAAGACGGCGGGCGACACCGGCTACTTCAGCATCATGTATTTGTATGACCTCTATCTTCGGCAGAACGGCAAGGCGTTCTTCACCAAGGACGGACTCGGTTTCGACGAGGCCGATCTGACGGAGTGGTGGACCGACGGCTACAACCGCGTCAAGGCCGGCATCATCACCGATCCCAAGCGGGTCGAGCAGGACAAGCCCAAGTCCTCGCTCTCGGCGGGCCATGCCGCCTCCGAGTTCACCTGGGACAACTTCACCGTCCGCTACACGGCGGAGGGCGACAGCAGTTACGGCCTGGCGCCGATCCCGACGACCGACGGCAAGCAGACCGGCCAGTACCTCGCCTCCCTGATGCTCAGCGCCTCCGCGCGCACCAAGCACCCCAAGGAAGTCGCCCAGTTCATCGACTTCATGGTCCACGACCCCGAGGTCGGCAAGATCATGGGCTACGACCGCGGCATCCTGGCGACCACCGAGCAGTACGACGCGTTCAAGCCGGCCGACGCCCCCAGCAAGGCCATCGCGCGGTACGAGCAGGATGTCGCCGCGGCCGGCGTGCTCGGCACGATCACCCCGCACCCCGCCGGCGCCGACACGGTCGAATCCGCCTTCCTGCGCATCGGCGGTGACATGTCGCAGGGCACCACCAAGGTCTCCGACGCGGTGAAGCAGTTCTTCTCCGAGGCGAAGACCGCCCTCGCCGTCTGATGGGAACCGCCGTGACGCTCGTCAAGGACTCTCCGCCCGACGCACCGGAGATGCGCCCCGCGGCCCCCGTCGCCGAAAGGCGGCGGCGGGGGCGCCGGGAGAATCTCGCCGGCTATCTCTTCATGTCCCCCTGGATCGCGGGCTTCCTGCTCCTGACCGCGGGCCCGATGGCCGCCTCCCTCTACTTCGCCTTCACCGACTACAACCTCTTCAGTTCGCCGCATTGGATCGGCTTCGACAACTTCACGGCGATGTTCGGCGATCCCCGGTGGCAGAAGTCGGTCGAGGTGACGGCCAAGTACGTCGTCATCGGAACGCCGCTCAAGCTGTCGTTGGCGCTCGGGGTGGCCCTGCTCCTCGCGCAGAGCCGCCGCGCCCAGGGCTTCTACCGGGCCGCGTTCTACGCCCCCTCGCTGATCGGCGCGAGCGTCTCGGTCGGCTTCGTGTGGCGCGCGCTGTTCTCCGACGACGCCGCCGTGGACCGTGCCCAGTCGTTCCTCGGTCTGCACACCGGGGGCTGGGTCGGCGACCCGAACTGGGTGCTCTACAGCCTGGTCGCGCTCACCGTCTGGCAGTTCGGCGCCCCCATGGTGATCTTCCTGGCCGGGCTCAAGCAGGTGCCGAAGGAGTTGTACGAGGCGGCCGAGGTGGACGGCGCGGGACCGCTGCGGAGGTTCTGGAGCATCACGCTGCCGATGATTTCGCCGGTGCTGTTCTTCAACGTGCTCCTGGAGACCATCCACTCGTTCCAGATCTTCGGTTCGGCGTACGTGGTGTCCAACACCACCTGCGGTCCGGCCGACGCCACGCTCGTCTACACCTGCTACCTCTACCAAAAGGGCTTCAAGGAGTCCCAGATGGGCTTCGCCTCCGCCATGGCCTGGATGCTGCTGCTCGCCGTCGCGCTGGTGACGGCCGTTCTCTTCTGGTCGCAGAAGCGCTGGGTGCACTACGAGGAGGACGCCCGATGAGCAGCGTCACCGGCAAGGCATTCGGTTCCGGCGCCGCGACCGCCTCGGGAAACCCCACGAGGTCCGGACGCAAGCGCACCGGCTCGCTCGTCTGGCACCTCGGGGCCCTGCTGGTCCTCGCGGTCGTCCTCTACCCCGTGCTCTGGGTGCTCGGTGCCTCGTTCAAGCCGAGCCGCGAGATCATCGGGAGCCTGGACCTCTTCCCGACCAGCCCGATCCTCGCCAACTTCAAGGGGCTGGCCGACGGCATCGCCGACATCTCGATCGCCACCTTCTTCGAGAACTCCCTCTTCTACGCGCTCGGTTCCGTCGTCGGCATCCTGGTCTCCTGCTCGCTGACCGCGTACGCCTTCGCCAAGATCCGGTTCGCGGGGCGGAACCTGCTCTTCTCGCTGATGATCGGCACGCTCCTGCTGCCGTATCACGTGCTGCTGATCCCGCAGTACGTGATGTTCCAGAAGGTGGAACTGGTCAACACCTATGTGCCGCTGCTGATCGGCAAGTACCTGGCCACCGAGGCGTTCTTCGTCTTCCTCATGGTGCAGTTCATGCGGAACCTGCCGCGCGAGCTGGACGAGGCGGCGCGGCTCGACGGCTGCGGGCATCTGCGGATCTACTGGTCGATCGTGCTGCCGCTGTGCCGCCCGGCCCTCATCACCAGCGCGATCTTCACCTTCATCAACGCCTGGAACGACTTCATGGGCCCGCTGATCTACCTCAACGAGCCCGGCAAGTACACGGTCTCGCTCGGCATGATGATGTTCCGCGACCAGGAGGGGGTCGCCAACTACGGCGGCATGATCGCGATGTCGCTGGTGGCGCTGCTGCCGGTGCTCCTCTTCTTCCTCGCCTTCCAGCGGTACCTGATCGACGGTATGGCGACGTCGGGATTGAAGGGCTGAGATGGCCGTCACCCAGCCGGGATCGCGGGCCGGATCCGGGACGACCGCGCGGGGCCGTGCGACGCGGCGGACCGCCGCGTCGCGGCGCGGCAGGGCCGCCGAGGCCCGCGGGGCACGGGGGGAATCCGTCTTCGCCGAGAGGTTCGCCGTCTTCGCGGAGTGCCTGCTCACCGGAGTGTGGATCACGATGGCCGCGCTGCCCCTCGTCACGCTTCCCGCCGCGTTCGCGGCCGGCGCGCGGCATCTGCGGCGGCGCACGGCTCACGAGGGCGGCGGATGGCGGGAGTTCGTGGCCGACTTCCGTGCGGCCGTCCCGGGCGGCTGGCTCGTCGGAGCCGGCGGATGGGCCCTCGCTGCGGCGGTCCGGGTGGACGTCCTGGCCGTGCGCGCCGGAATCCCCGGTGGTCCGCTCGTCGGCGCCGTCGGGCTGTTCGCCCTGATCGGGGGAGCCGTCACCGTACTGCGTGCGGCCGCGGTCTGGGAGCCGGGGGCGGCGTGGCGCGACCTGCTCGCGGATGCCGTGCGGCGTACCGTCCTCGATCCCGCCGGGTCCTTCCTGCTCGTCGGCGGGCTGGTCGTGGTGGCCTGCTCCGCCCTGCTCGTCGCGCCGTTGGCGGTCCCCGTCCTGGGGGCCGTCGCGGCGGCGGCCGTCGCCGTCGAGGAGCGCCGGCGGCGCCGTTGAGCCCTCTCCCGCGGGCCGGAGCCCTGAGCTCCGGACCTCTCTCTGTCATGCCCCTGACCATCCGTACGGAAAGGAAAGGCCATGCCCCCCATCCCCCGCAGGTCCCTTCTCAAGGCGGCTGCCGTCGCCGGAGCCGCCGCCCGGTTCAGCTGGGCCCTGGGCGGCGCGAACGCGCAGGCCGCGCCCGGAGCCGGAGCCGCGGACGCGGCCCCGGTGACCCTGGACTGGCTGGAGGACGGCGGCCTCGGCGCCGCCCCCGGCTCCACCGTCGGCGTTCCCTGGCCGAAGGGCACGTACGGGCGGGACCAGACGTTCGCGCTCACGGACGCCGACGGCAAGGCGGTCCCCGGACAGTCCTGGCCGCTCGCCTACTGGCCGGACGGCTCCCTCAAGTGGACAGCACACGCGGTGAGTTCGGATGCGGGGAAGCTCACTCTGACCGCCGGGGCGCCCACCGCGCCGGAGCGGAAGGTCACCGTCGACGAGAGCGGCGGCACCATCGCCGTCTCGACCGGGGTCATCATCGCGAAGATCGGCACGAGCGGCTCCACACTGGTCAAGTCCGTGACCCGCGGCACGACCGAGATCGCCAGGAACGGCCGCCTCGTCCTCATCCGCCAGCCGGAGATCGAGGACGACGACCAGGGCGCCGAGAAGTTCGAGCGCTTCGAGAGCGCCATCTCCGCGGTCGAGGTCGAACAGGAGGGACCGGTGCGGGCCGTCGTCCGCATCGACGGCAAGCACCGCAAGGGCGCCCGGAGTTGGCTGCCCTTCTCGGTCCGCCTGTACTTCTACGGGGGCGCCGACTCCTTCCGCATGGTGCACACGATCACCTTCGACGGGAAGCAGGAACCCGGGAAGAGCAGCGGCGACTTCGTCCGCGGGCTCGGCGTCCGCTTCACCGTGCCGATGCGGGACGCCGCCCACGACCGGCACATCCGGATCGGCGGCGACGGCACAGGCCTGCTCCGCGAGGCCGTCAAGGGCGTCACCGGGCTGCGCCGCGACCCCGGAGCCTCCGTCCAGGCGGCCCAGTTCGCGGGGGAGAAGCTCGCCGACCCGTCCACCTGGGACCAGCGGGTCACCACCCGGCTCCAATACATCCCCGAGTGGGGCGACTACACCCTCTCCCAGCTCTCCGCCGACGGCTTCACCCTGCGCAAGCGCACCAAGAAGGGGTACGGCTGGATCGGCGCCGGCGGCGGCCGGCGAGCCTCCGGATTCGGTTACGTCGGCGGGCCGAGCGGCGGATTCTCCTTCGGACTGCGGGACTTCTGGGAGAAGTTCCCCGCGCAGCTCGACATCCGGGACGCCCACACCGACGAGGCCGAGGTCACCCTCTGGCTCTGGTCGCCCGAGGCACGGCCCATGGACCTGCGCTTCTACCACGACGGCATGGGCCAGGACACGTACGCCGAACAGCTCGAAGGCCTCAACATCACCTACGAGGACTACGAGCCGGGCTTCGGTACCCCCTACGGCATCGCCCGCACCTCGGAACTCCTCTTCTGGGCCAACGAGTCGACCCCCAAGCCCGAGAGACTCGCCGAACAGGTCGACGCCGTACGCGTGTTGCCGCAGCTCGCCGCCCCGCCCCAGCAGCTGATCAAGGCGAAGGTCTTCGGGCCGGGCCTCTACTCCGAGCCCGACCGGTCCACCCCCGCCAAGGCGAAGATCGAGGACCACCTCGACTTCCTCTTCACCTACTACAAGGACCAGGTGGAGATGCGCCGTTGGTACGGCTTCTGGGACTACGGCGACATCATGCACTCGTACGACCCGGTCCGGCACCAGTGGCGCTACGACGTCGGCGGCTACGCCTGGGACAACTCCGAACTGTCGCCGGACCTCTGGCTGTGGTTCGCGTATCTCCGCAGCGGCCGCGCGGACATCTTCCGCTTCGCCGAGGCGATGACCCGGCACACCGGCGAGGTCGACGTCTACCACCTCGGCCAGTGGGCGGGGCTCGGCACCCGGCACGGTGTCCAGCACTACGCGGACAGCGCCAAACAGCAGCGCATCGCCAACACCACCTACCGGCGCTACTACTACTTCCTCACCGCCGACGAGCGGGTCGGCGACCTCATGCACGCCAACGTCGACTCCGACGAGACCTTCCTCGTCCTCGACCCGATCCGCAAGATCCGCACCGAGCCCTACACGCCGGACCGGCACGCGCTGTCGATCGGTTTCGGCACGGACTGGAGCGGGCTCGTCTCGGCGTGGCTGACCGAGTGGGAACGCAAGGGCCCCAAGTGGGAGAAGGCCAAGGCGCGTGTGCTGTCGACGATGGAGACCATCGCCGCGCAGCCCAACGGATTCGTCCAGGGCACCGGCCTGTACGACCTCGACACCGGCCGGTTCGCCGTCGCCGCGGAGCCCGTGGTCGGCGTCTCGCACCTCTCCGCGGTCTTCGGCCTGAACGAACTGTGCGCCGAACTCATCGATCTCGTCGACATGCCCGCCTTCAAGGAGGCGTACCTCGACTACTGCCGCTACTTCAACGCCACCAAGACCGAACAGGCCGCCCGCTACGGAACCAACTTCGGCACCCTGCTGCTGTTCCAGGGCCACTCGCGCCTCGACGCGTACGCCGCCGTGCAGACGGGCGACGCCCAACTCGCCGAGCGCGCCTGGACGAAGTTCTACAGCTCCGACGGCTACACCGAGTCCTCGCCCTGGAAGACGGAGAAGCTGAGCGGCCCGGTCACGCTGGTGCCGGGCAGCGAGGCCGACTGGGTCTACACGAACGACACAGCGCTCTACGGCCTCGCCGCCATCGAGAACCTGGCACTCCTCGGCGACCGGATGCCTTCGTGACCGGTCCCTAGCCCATCCTCCCCAGCACCTCCCGCACTCGCCGAGCGTCGCGGATCCGCTGCTCGTACGTGGCACCCAGCGCGAGCAGCACCAGACCGGCGAGTGCGGGAGGCACCCACCGGGGGAGCGCGTCCACCACCTGCACGATGTAGGGGGCGAGTTCGTGCAGGGCGTCCAGCGCGAGCACGGTGCCGCCCAGGACCAGCGGAGCCTGCAGGCGGTGCCGGGCACCCAGCAGGGTGACGGCGAGCGCCGCCGCGCCCAGCAGCAGCGGGCGCGGCCAGTGCGCGTCGCCCCATGCCGCGAGGAGACTCGGCACGAGTGTCACGGACAGCCCCGGAGCGTACGCCGTCCACGACGACACCGCCGTGTCCCGGCGGCGCCTGAGCGCGCCCACGAGCAGCGCCGGAACGGTCACCGGCAGCGTGTACGCCTCCGGGGAGCCGACACCCCAGGCCGCCAGCCGCACCCAGGCGGCCATCACGAACAGCGCGGTCGCCGCGTAGCCGACGGGGCGCCGGTCCTCCCGTACGGCCGTGCCCGCGGCGATCACCCCGCACAGGGCCAGGACCGTGGCGAGCATGGCCGGATCGGCGACCGTGAGCGCGATGGCGACCAGCCCCGCGACGGCCCCGGCGACCTCGACCGACACCCTGGTCGGCACCTCGTCGACGCGCGCCGCCGACAGAGCCGCGACCACGGGCACCACCAGCACGAGCAGCGCGATGTGCTGGGGCCGCAGGCCGAGGGAGGCACCCGCCGCGCAGGCGAGGGCCGTGGCGTACCCGAGCGAGGCGGGCGCCGTGACCGCGCCGGGGCCGGGCCGCAGGGCGGCGGCCGCGAACAGGGCGGCCAGGGCGGCGAGCACCGTCAGGGTCGCGGGCTCGGAGGCCAGCGCGAGGAACGCGAGGCTGAGGGAGGTGAGGAGCGCGAGCACCAGCGGCGCCGGCGCGGGGTGCGTCCGGCGGGCGTACACGAGCAGGGCCACCGTCGTGAGTCCGTGTGCGGACAGCCCGACCAGGTAAGGGAGTTCGAGGGTCGCCGGGAGGACGAACACCGTCGCCCACGTCAGCGTCAGCGCGCAGACCAGGGCCCGCGGGCGCCACTCGGCGGCGCGGCCGGCCACGATCAGGACCGCGGCGACGAGCGCCAGAACGAGCGGTGCCGTGACCGCGTCCGGGGGCCAGGGCAGATCGCCGGCCACCGCGTCGCGCGCGGTCGCCGGAGCACCCGACCAGACCGGATCCACCGCGCCGACCGGCCCCAGCAGGGTGATCACGACCACGGGCAGCGCCCACGCCACGGCGAGGGCCTGCACACAGCCGGAGGCCAGGGCGACCCCACGGCGTACCGGCTCGGGAAGTCCCGTCCGTACGACGGCCAACAGGGCGATCCCGCACGCCAGATGACCGGGAACCGTCCACTCTCCTGGCAGGGACGTGCGGAGCACACCACCGAACGCGACGACGGTGATCAGACCCCCGGCCGTCGCCGTGCCCGTCGCGACGCCCGGCTTCGGGGCGCCCCACGCCGCTGTCAGGGCGATCGACGCGGCAAGGAGGAGGAGCGCCGCCGCACGGGCGGCGGCGCTCGGGCCGGCGGCCGTCCAGGACAGCCAGCCGGCGGCGAAGGTGCCCCAGCCGCCCAGGCCGTACGCCCCGGCGGCGGCGACGACGCGGACGGACTTCGAGGGCAGGCGCAGGGCGAGCACCGCGTCGAACGCCGCCGTGACCAGCAGGGCGGCCGTGATGGCGTGGGCACCCGCGGCGGCGGCCACCGCCCACAGGAGCAGCGGGAACTGCGCGGCGACCACGGCGGCGGGCAGGGGCAGCCGCAGCGGTACGCGCACACCGGTGCCTGCCGCCTGCCGTCCCCTGTCGGTGTCGGCCGCCCGCGGCCCGGTGCCGGTCGTGGCCTGCTGTTGACCGGCGCCCGCGGCGGACGGCTCCGGGATGCCGGTGGCGGCCGTCCCCGCGTCCGTGGTCCGGTGGACGGCGCCCACCGTGAGTCCGTACGCCGCCCATACGACGGCCAGCACCGCCGACGCGATCGCCGTGTAGCCGAGGCCGTCCGTGCGGGGGAGCGCGACCGCGTACAGCGCGTACGCGTCCAGGACCGTGAGCGCGAGGCCGAGCCCCGCCAGCGACTCGGCGGTCGAGCGCAACCCGCGCCGCAGCAGGGGCACGGGCGCGCCGAGCGCGGCCAGCGTCACCGTGCCGAGCACCAGCGACCGGCCCGTGATCCCCAAGTGGCCCCATCCGACCAGCGTGAACGCGACGGCGGCGATGGTCAGCAGGATGCCGCCGAGGAGCAGCAGCACGTTCTGCACACCGGGTGCCGTGGCCTCCGGCCGACGGGTCGCGGGTACCGGGGGAGGGGTCCACACCGGCGGTCGGAGCGCGTGCACCAGCCAGGCGCGGCGGGTCAGCAACACGGTCCGGCGCGCGTCGAGTTGCCGCAGCTCGGCGTCGAGGAGCCGCAACTCCTCGGCGGGGGACGGGATCTGGGTCATACTCCGGAGTGTGGTGCCGGTCACGTCGCCGGGCATGAGTGCGCGTACTCACGCCGTACTCAGATCGGCGGACGGGTGCCGTCGGTACCTCCGTGCGCCGCTGGGAAGGCTCGTTCCATGGACTGGACCCACTACCGTTTTCACAGCGTCTGGGAACTGCCCGCGCCGCCCGCGGACGTCTACACCGTCCTGGAGCGGGCCGAGAACTACCCGCGCTGGTGGCCCCAGGTGCGGGAGGTGACCCGCGTGGACGACGAGACCGGCGTCATCCGGGTCCGCTCGGTCCTGCCGTACGACATCACCTTCACCGCCGGCGCGGTCCGCCGGGACCCGGTGGCCGGCGTCCTGGAGATCGCGATGTCGGGCGACCTCGACGGCTGGGCGCGCTGGACCTTCGACGCGGCCGGTCCGGGCACCCGTGCCCGGTACGACCAGGAAGTGCGCGTGACCACACCGCTGCTGCGGCGGCTCGCCGTGCCGGGACGCCCGTTCTTCCGCGCCAACCACGCCTTGATGATGCGCGCGGGACGGCGCGGGCTGAGGGCCCATCTCGAAGCGGTTTGAACCCCACCCGCCGGGACCTGTATTGTTCAGTCCGTTCCCGGGCGATTAGCTCAGTGGGAGAGCGCTTCGTTCACACCGAAGAGGTCACTGGTTCGAACCCAGTATCGCCCACCCGGAGAAGACCGGTCCGTCACCGACGGACCGGTTTTTTGTTTATTCGCGGGCATCGCGCCTGGTCAGGCCGCCGCCGGCAGCTCCGGGCGCAGAGGCCACGCCGGATCCACCGCCTCCGGTGCACCGCTGCGCGCGAACCAGGCCTGCAGCCCGCGCGCCTGTGCCGCGTGCCACACCGCCTGGAGCGTGTGCAGCTCGGACGGCGACAGCCGTTCCAGACGCGCCGAGAAGCGGCGCCCCACCGCACGGACGAGCTCCAACGAGGCCAGCGCGTCGGCCGCCGCGTCGTGCGCGCCCTCCAGCACCACGTCGTAGTGCGCGCACAGATCGGTCAGGGTACGGCGGCCCTTGCGATAGCGGTCCAGATGTTTGTCGAGGACGCGGGGATCGAGCACGCGCAGCGACGCCGACTCGAACCAGTGGTCGAGGGACGAGGCGCGATGCCTGCGCAACTCCCGGTCCAGCAGGGTCAGATCGAACGGGGCGTTCATCACCACGAGCGGGCGGCCCGCCGCGGCCTGTTCGCCCAGTTCCCGGGCTATCTCCTCCATGACGGGCGACGGCCAGCGGCCGTTGCGCTGCAGATGTTCGTCCGTGAGCCCGTGCACCGCCGTCGCCCCCGCGGGCACCGGCACTCCCGGGTTCACCAGCCATCGGGTCACCCTCGGACGGGCACCCGCGGTGTCCTGGACGACGACGGCGGCCGACACGATCCTGTCGGTCTCGACGTCCACGCCCGTGGTCTCCGTGTCGAACGCGGCCAGAGGGCCCTCGTACCAGCACGTCATACGTACACAACTCCTCGTTCACCCACGGCAGCTGACGCACCGTCTTCTGCCCGTTTGGTGATACCCGGGCTGTTTGCGCCGTACGCCGGAAGGAGACAACAGAGGTACGGGTCTTTGCAGTTCAGCGACCCGTCGCGGGGATACATCAAGCCTGGAAGGCTGTTGGACTCATGGCACTCGCGCAGCCCGAACGGGGCGGGCTGCTGCCCCAGCGGACGGCACCCCATCGCGGATCGCTCGCCACCACCGCCTGCATGGAGACCTTGCAGGTGGGCTATTTGCACGCCGTCGCGGCGGCCGCGGGCTGTTCGCTGTCCCAGCCGTTTCCGGACAACGGCATCGACTGGCACGTCAGCCACAGTGCCCCCGGGCACACGGTCGACGACGAGGTCACCATCAAGGTGCAGCTCAAGTGCACGTACCAGATACCGCCCGACCCTCCGGGGCCCGCCTTCTCCTTCACGCTCGACAACGAGCACCTGGCGAAGCTCGCGCGCACCCCGGTCTCGGTGCACAAGATCCTCGTCGTGATGCTCGTGCCCAGATCCCAGGACGACTGGCTGCGCGCCGGCCACGACCGGCTCGACCTGCGGCACTGCTGCTACTGGATCAATCTCGCCGGGCACGCCATCACGGGCCGGCGCCGGACCACCGTCCGCATCCCGACGGCCCGGATCTTCGACGACCGGGCCCTCTGCGAGATCATGACGAGGGTCGGGACGGGAGGCAGACCATGACACACCGCCCGATCGACGAGGGGCTCCGGCCGGTCAGGCCGCACCCCGCCGAAGGCTTCTGGAACGATCCGCCGACCCCCGACCAGGTCGACCCCGCCGTCCTCGGCGCGCTGCTCCGCCGGCACGGCTGGCAGCGCCGCGGGGGAGCGGCCGGACGGTACGGCCGATGGACCCCACCCGGGCCCGGGGGCGGCGGCACCAGCCTGCTGGTGCCGGAGAACCGGGCCTTCCCCGACAGTGACGACCTCCTCGGCGAGGCCCTCGTCGCGCTCGCCCGCAGCGCCTCCCCGTCCGCCCGTGACGTGCTCGTCGCCCTCGCCGTGCCCAGCGACGAGATCCGCTGGTGGCGCGATGTGCCGACCGGTCCCGTGGGCACCGCGCCCTGGACCGTCGAGGAGCAGCTGCGCGGCGCCGCCCGCCGGATGCTGCTCGCGGGCGCCCTCGCCGCACGCGCGCGTGCCGGTTACTACGGCGCCCGCCACCGCAGGTCCGCCGCGGCCTCCCTGGAGAACGTCCTGGTCGGCGCCGAACCGAGCGGCCGCCGCCTCACCGCCTTCGTGCCCGTGGCCACCGGCCGGCCGCTCGCCGTACGTCTGCACGAGGCACTGTGCGCCGCCCGCGAGGCCGTCGACTACCAGCGGGCCACCGGCGGCATGGAGGCCTTCGACGCGGCTGTCGAGGCGGGCGTCAGCCATGAGCTGATGGAAGCCCTGGTGGCCCTCGTCCGCGGCACCGAGGGCGCCCGGATCGCCGTCGAGTGGTCGCCCGCCGCGGGCGTCCCCGAGGGCGGCGCGAACCCCGCCGAACCCGTCGAGTTCTCACCCGGTGACCTGCCCGTGCTGCGCGAGGCCGGGGCCCGCTATCTGCGCGAGGAGCCGTCCGTGCCCGTGCGTGTCACCGGCGCCGTGGTCCGGATGCGCAGGGCGGGCCCGCGCGGGGCGGGCACCGTACGGCTGCGGGTCATCGCGGGCGCCGAGGTCCCGCACGTCCGGATGACCCTCGACGAGGAGGCGTACCGGATAGCGGGCCAGGCCCATCTGGTCGGACTGCCGGTGCGGGTGCACGGGCGGCTGGAGAGCCGCGGCGGCTTCCGCAGGCTCACGGACGCCTCCGGCGTCGTCCCCGTACAGGTCGACGAGGCGGAGCGGGACCGGCTGATGAAGTCGCTCCAGGAGAATCTGGACTTCTTCGAGGAGGCGTGCAGCGAGGACTGAGGGGGCGCTGTCCACAACCGTTTCGCGGAGGGCACCCCGGGCTCGGTAGGATTCGGGACATTGCCATGCCATGCCATGCCGTATGTGGTGTGGAGTTCCCTTCAGTCAGGAGAGTCCGGTGTCAGACGTCCGTGTGATCATCCAACGCGATTCCGAGCGGGAAGAGCGCGTGGTGACGACGGGCACTACGGCCGCCGACCTCTTCACCGGCGAGCGCACCATCGTCGCGGCCCGCGTGGCCGGCGAGCTGAGGGACCTCGCGTACGAGGTGCAGGACGGCGAGGAGGTCGAGCCCGTCGAGATCTCCTCCGAGGACGGCCTGAACATCCTGCGCCACTCCACCGCCCACGTCATGGCCCAGGCCGTGCAGGAGCTCTTCCCCGACGCCAAGCTGGGCATCGGCCCGCCGGTCAAGGACGGCTTCTACTACGACTTCGACGTCGAGAAGCCCTTCACGCCCGAGGACCTCAAGGCCGTCGAGAAGAAGATGCAGGAGATCCAGAAGCGCGGCCAGCGCTTCTCCCGCCGCGTCGTCACCGACGAGGGCGCCCGCGAGGAGCTCGCGGCCGAGCCGTACAAGCTGGAGCTCATCGGCATCAAGGGCTCCGCCTCCTCGGACGACGGCGCGGACGTCGAGGTGGGCGGCGGCGAGCTGACCATCTACGACAACCTCGACGCCAAGACCGGCGAGCTGTGCTGGAAGGACCTCTGCCGCGGTCCCCACCTGCCGACCACCCGCAACATCCCGGCGTTCAAGCTGATGCGCAACGCCGCCGCGTACTGGCGCGGCAGCGAGAAGAACCCCATGCTCCAGCGCATCTACGGCACCGCCTGGCCCTCCAAGGAAGAGCTCAAGGCGCACCTCGACTTCCTCGCCGAGGCCGAGAAGCGCGACCACCGCAAGCTGGGCAATGAGCTGGACCTGTTCTCCATCCCGGACCAGATCGGCTCCGGCCTCGCCGTCTTCCACCCCAAGGGCGGCATCATCCGCCGGGTCATGGAGGACTACTCGCGCCGCCGGCACGAGGAGGAGGGCTACGAGTTCGTCTACACCCCCCACGCCACCAAGGGGAAGCTCTTCGAGACCTCGGGCCACCTGGACTGGTACGCCGACGGCATGTACCCGCCCATGCAGCTCGACGAGGGCGTGGACTACTACCTCAAGCCCATGAACTGCCCGATGCACAACCTGATCTTCGACGCGCGCGGCCGCTCGTACCGCGAACTGCCGCTGCGCCTCTTCGAGTTCGGCACCGTGTACCGGTACGAGAAGTCGGGCGTCGTGCACGGCCTGACCCGCGCCCGGGGCTTCACGCAGGACGACGCGCACATCTACTGCACCAAGGAGCAGATGGCGGACGAGCTCGACAAGACGCTCACCTTCGTCCTGAACCTGCTGCGCGACTACGGCCTGACCGACTTCTACCTGGAGCTGTCCACCAAGGACCCCGAGAAGTTCGTCGGCTCGGACGAGATCTGGGAAGAGGCCACCGAGACGCTGCGCCAGGTTGCCGAGAAGCAGGGCCTCCCGCTGGTCCCGGACCCGGGCGGCGCCGCCTTCTACGGCCCGAAGATCTCCGTGCAGGCCAAGGACGCCATCGGCCGCACCTGGCAGATGTCGACCGTGCAGCTCGACTTCAACCTGCCCGAGCGCTTCGACCTGGAGTACACCGGCCCCGACGGCTCCAAGCAGCGCCCGGTCATGATCCACCGCGCGCTGTTCGGCTCCATCGAGCGGTTCTTCGCCGTGCTCCTGGAGCACTACGCTGGCGCGTTCCCGGCGTGGCTGGCGCCCGTCCAGGCGATCGGTATCCCGATCGGCGACGCGCACGTGGAGTACCTCCAGAAGTTCGCCGCCGAGGCCCGGAAGAAGGGCCTGCGGGTCGAGGTCGACGCGTCCTCGGACCGGATGCAGAAGAAGATCCGCAACGCGCAGAAGCAGAAGGTGCCCTTCATGGTCATCGCGGGCGACGAGGACATGACGGCCGGAGCCGTCTCCTTCCGCTACCGCGACGGCTCCCAGGAGAACGGCATCCCGCTCGACGAGGCCATCGCCAAGATCGCGAAGGTCGTCGAGGAGCGCGCGCAGGTCTGATCCGCAGGGGTCCGTACCCCCGCGTTCCGTACGCGGTCAGAAGCCCCCGGGAAGCTCAGCTCCCCGGGGGCTTCTCGTCGCCTTCGCGCGAGAACAGCTGCAACAGCCACGAGGAGAAGGAACCCGTCACCGCGCCGAGCAGCGCCAGACCGCACGCCATCATGGCGACGGCGATCGTGCGGCCCCGAGGCGTCACCGGCGTCACGTCCCCGTACCCCACCGTCGCGAGGGTGGAGGCGGCCCACCACACCGAGTCGCCGAAGGTGACGATCGTCGCGTGCGGTGCCTGGTACTCGGCCTGGTAGACGGCGAGGGCACCCGCGAAACCGAGCAGCAGGACCGCGATGCTCGCGTAGAACATCACCCGCGCGTACAGCGGGAGACGGGGCTCTCCGCGGCGCCGCAGTACGGAGTCGTAGAGCTTGACGACCCGCAGCGGCCGCAGGAGCGGCAGGACGAGCACCGCGGTGTCCAGCAGATGGGTCCGGACGAACCGCAGACCCTGTCCGCTCAGCCTCCACAGCACCAGGTAGTCGACGAGGAACGCCGCCCAGGCGAGCATGATCACCGCGAGGCAGACGTCCCGCCCCGCCTGCGGCAGACCGTGCGCCAGCACATGAACCGCGTAGGCGGTGAGGAACAGCAGCGACGCGACCGCCAGTGGTACCTCGGTGCGCTGCTCCCAGCGGGTCATCGGGCTGTCGTCGTCCATGGCCCCAGCTTCGCCGCAGGCTCCTTTGCGTGACACCCGCCGACACGCCGCGAACGGGCGAAGCAATATGCTGCAACACATGACGAGTGAGCCGGAGCAGCAGATCGGAGTGGGAACGCAGGACGCGTTCCAGCGCCTTTGGACGCCCCACCGGATGGCTTACATCCAGGGCGAGAACAAGCCCACCGGCCCGGGGGCCGACGACGGTTGTCCCTTCTGCTCGATTCCGGCCAAGTCCGACGAGGACGGGCTGATCGTCAGGCGCGGGGAGCAGGTCTACGCGGTGCTCAACCTCTACCCGTACAACGGTGGGCACCTGATGGTCGTGCCCTACCGTCACGTCGCCGACTACACGGACCTCACGGCGCCGGAGACAGCCGAGCTCGGTGAGCTGACCAAGCAGGCCATGACCGCCCTGCGTACCGCCTCCGGCGCCCATGGATTCAACATCGGCATGAACCAGGGCACCGTCGCGGGCGCGGGCATCGCCGCCCATCTGCACCAGCACATCGTCCCCCGCTGGGGCGGCGACACCAACTTCATGCCGGTCGTCGGCCACACCAAGGTCCTGCCGCAACTCCTCGCGGACACCCGCAAGATGCTGGCGGAGGCCTGGCCCACCGCCTAGTCCGGCACGGGGCGCCTTCTCCGGGCGCCCCGCCCCTCGCGGGGCCGACGGCGTGCGGTCGGCCCTCGGGTCCCCCCGCCTCCGGCGCCGCGCGTCCACGCGTCGTACCGGCGCCGGCCTCACGCGTCGTACAGGCCGGCTCTACGCGTCGTACAGGTCGGCCTTGCGCGGCGAGACGTCCTGCACCGACGTGCTGAGGAACGCCGAACGGTTGCCGAACTTCTCCGTGTCGACGCCGTTCTCCTCAAGGACCTTGATCGCCGCCGAGTGCACCACACGCAGCACGGGCGTCGCGGCCCGCAGCGCGTCGTCCGCCATGAAGCGGTGCCGCCACGGCTGATCGGCCCAGGCATGCCGCAGTCCGAAGGGCTCGGGCAGCTCCAGACTCCCGCCGAGCCAGTTCAGGAGGGGCGGATACCAGGTCAAGGGCGCCCGCGCCGCCAGCCGCACGACCTCGTCCGCGGTGACCAGCGGCAGGCTCACCTTGCGGGTCTCCCAGAACTTGACGGCCTTCGCGACCTCCTTGGTCGGGGCCTCCGGCTTGGTGGTGAACAGCGAGTTCACCGGTCCCAGCGCATGTCCGGTCACCTCGATGCGCAGTGTCTGGTGCAGCACGGTCACCGTGATCATCATAGTGATGATCAACTGGCCGTCCCACAGCGTCCACTGGACCCCGAGATAGTGCCGGTCGCCGCTGCCGAACTGCTGCTTGTTGCAGATGTCCTGCACGGCGTGCGTCTTGATCGTGTAGGCGTCCACATCCGTGCCGCCCGGCCGGGCCACCGCCTTCGCGTTCTCGCCGATCGGTGTGACGACCCAGTGCTTGATCGAAGGCGCCGGAAAACCACCGGTGTTGAGCGGACCGCGCTCCAGCATGCGCAACTGGTCGTGGATGTTGCGGATGACGTCCCAGCTGCGGAACGGATGGATCTCCTTGCCCGCGTCCCGCGCCACCAAGTCCTCGGCGAGCTGCCAGCTGCCCCAGCGGGTGCCCATGCCGAGTATGCCCTTGGGGCCCGCGTAGAAGACCGAGTTGGACTGCTGCTCCGCGGTGAGCCGGGCGAGCGCCTGGCGCAGCCGCTCCGCCGCCGTCTCCCCGGGGCTGCCGGGGACCGCCTCGGGGATCTTGGCGCCGATGCCGCCGCCCGACAACAGGCTGTCCCAGCGCGCCCGCAGGTCCTTGGCCGTGCGCTCGCAGATCTGCTTCGCCCACAGCCAGCCGACGACCGGGAGGATCACCGCGGCGCGCGCGTACCAGGCCCAGAAGCCCGTGAACGGCATGCGGAGGAGGAAGAGGACGGCCAGGGCGCCGACGGCGACGAGGAGGGTGGTGCCGAGCGCGGAGGCACGCTTGTCCTCGCGCTTGGCGATCTGCGTACGGATCTGGAAGACCAGCAGCCACACCAGCAGTCCGGGCAGGAACAGCAGCCCGCAGAGCACCATGACGGCCGACAGCCAGTTGTCGCGGTCCCGGCGGATGTTGGTGGCCGCGAGGCAGTGCTCCACGACGACCTGCGGCTCGGTGCCGAAGGACTGGATCAGCGGTTTGCGGCCCGTGCCCAGCATGCGGGCCGCGACGGCCCCCGCGAAGGCCTCGCCGAGATTCGGCGCGAACAGCTTGATCCGGCCGGCCTTGACCGTGGACTTGTGCCATTCGTTGTCGGCCTTGAGGATCTCCTCCACCGGATTGTCGCGGTACGCCGCCGAGGCCAGGGCGAAGCTCGCCGCCGTCTGCCCCGCGGAGCCCGTGAGCGGCACTTGCGCCCCGGGAGTGAAATCGAAACCGTCGAACGCCACTTCCGCCCCCATCGCCGCCGCACCCGCTCCTGCGGCTTTCCCGACTTCGGTGTCCCGCACACCTGTTGATCAGGTCATCGTCTTGATCAGGTTCTCAGGGTAACGGCCGCGACCGACATCCGTCGGCGGACGGCAGAAGCCGACCGCCGACGGCCGAACCTCCCCAACCCTCAGGTGCCCGGCGCCTGTTCGCGCAGCCGTTCGGCGATCTGCTGCGGCATGGGCTCGTGCCGCGCGTAACGCCGGTCGAACCGCGCGGTGCCGTGCGAGATGGACCGCAGATCCACGGCGTACCGCCCGATCTCGATCTCCGGCACCTCGGCCCGTACGAGCGTGCGCCCGCCGCCCGCCTGCTCGGTGCCGACGACCCGGCCGCGGCGCCCCGACAGGTCGCTCATCACCGCCCCCACGTAGTCGTCGCCGACCATGACGCTCACCTCGGCCACCGGCTCCAGGAGATGGATCTTGGTGTCGCGGGCCGCTTCGCGCAGCGCGAGCGCGCCCGCCGTCTGGAACGCGGCGTCGGAGGAGTCCACCGAGTGCGCCTTGCCGTCCTTCAGCGTGACCCGTACGTCGATGAGCGGATAGCCCGCGACCACGCCCTTGGCCGCCTGGGCGCGCACCCCCTTCTCGACGGAGGGGACGAACTGCCGCGGCACGGCGCCGCCGACGACCTTGTCCACGAACTCGATGCCCGAGCCGTTCGGCAGCGGTTCGACCTCGATCTCGCAGATCGCGAACTGGCCGTGCCCGCCGGACTGTTTCACATGGCGGCCGCGCCCGGCCGACGAGCCGGCGAACGTCTCCCGCAGGGAGACCTTGTGCGGGACCACGTCGACCTGCACGCCGTACCGGTTGCGCAGCCGTTCCAGGGCGACGTCGGCGTGCGCCTCGCCCAGGCACCACAGGACGACCTGGTGGGTGTTCGGGTTGTGTTCCAGGCGCATCGTGGGGTCCTCGGCGACCAGCCGCCCGAGCCCCTGGGAGAGCTTGTCCTCGTCCGCCTTGCTGTGCGCCTCGATGGCGAGCGGGAGCAGCGGGTCGGGCATCCGCCACGGCTCCATGAGCAGCGGGTCGTCCTTGGCCGAGAGCGTGTCGCCCGTCTCGGCGCGGTTCAGCTTCGCCACACAGGCGAGGTCGCCCGCGATGCAGTGGGTGAGGGCGCGCTGCTGCTTGCCGAACGGCGCGGACAGGGCGCCGATCCGCTCGTCGACGTCGTGGTCCTCGTGTCCGCGGTCGGTCAGCCCGTGCCCGGAGACGTGCACCGTCGCGTCGGGGCGCAGGGTTCCGGAGAAGACCCGGACCAGGGAGACCCGTCCCACGTACGGGTCGGACGCGGTCTTCACGACCTCCGCGACCAGCGGCCCGTCCGGGTCGCAGGCCTTCACCTCGCGCGCGGCGCCGTCCGGCGTGGTCACCGTCGGCGCCGGGCGCTCGAGCGGGGTGGGGAAACCGCCCGTGACCAGTTCGAGGAGCTCGACCGTGCCGAGCCCCTGACGGGCGCCCTCGGCGGCCGGAGCGGCGGCCAGCACCGGGAAGAAACTCCCGCGTGCCACGGCCCGTTCCAGGTCCTGCACGAGCGTCTTGAGGTCGATCTCCTCTCCGCCGAGATAGCGGTCCATGAGCGTCTCGTCCTCGCTCTCGGCGATGATCCCCTCGATCAGCCGGTTGCGGGCCGCGTCGATGAGCGGTTGCTGGTCGGGCCCGGGCTCCGCCTCCTTGCGCTCCCCCGAGGAGTAGTCGAACAGCCGCTGGGTGAGCAGTCCGATCAGGCCGGTCACGGGCGCGTGCCCGTCCGGTGCCTCGGCGCCGTGCAGCGGCAGATACAGCGGCAGTACGGCGTCGGGGTCGTCCCCGCCGAACGCCTCCGCGCAGATCCGGGTCATCTCCTCGAAGTCCGCCCGGGCCGATTCGAGGTGGGTGACCACGATGGCCCGCGGCATGCCGACGGCCGCGCACTCCTCCCACACCATCCGGGTCGAGCCGTCCAGGCCGTCCGACGCCGAGACGACGAAAAGGGCCGCGTCCGCCGCTCGCAGACCGGCCCTCAACTCCCCGACGAAGTCGGCGTACCCGGGAGTGTCCAGAATATTGATCTTGTATCCGTCCCAGTCGACGGGTACCAGGGAGAGCTGCACCGAGCGTTGCTGCCGGTGCTCGATCTCGTCGTAGTCGGAGACGGTGCCGCCGTCCTCCACGCGGCCCGCCCGGTTCACCGCTCCCGCCGTCAGCGCGAGAGCCTCCACCAATGTCGTCTTGCCCGATCCGCTGTGGCCGACCAGCACCACATTCCGTACGGACGCGGGGTGGTCGGCCGCCGTAGCCCTGCCGGCGGCTCCGGGGTGTGCGTTCGACTTGTCGCCCATGGCCTTGCCTCCCGTGCACGGTGAGGTCACTGTGGGCGCGGGACATGCCGAAGCCTCCCCCGACACGGGGGCACCCCCAGCGGTGGCGGCTCCGGTGACGCCCCGCGGTGTCTTCGAGCTTTGCACTCGCGTCACGGTGCGTCCATACAGGGGACGCGATCCCGCCGTGACACCGATGGCATCCCGTCGTGACACGGGGTGCGGGTGCCCGACCATCGCACAAGCGCACGCGTGGCTACGATGGGCCAGCCGACGGCCAGCAGGGGCCGCCCGGCGACACCGACCCTCGGGAAGGCCATGCTGAACAAGTACGCGCGTGCATTCTTCACGCGTGTCCTCACACCGTTCGCCGCGTTTCTCATCCGCCGGGGGGTAAGCCCCGACACGGTCACCCTCCTGGGCACGGCCGGAGTCATGGCGGGCGCGCTGGTCTTCTACCCCCGGGGAGAGTTCTTCTGGGGCACGATCGTCATCACGCTCTTCGTGTTCTCCGACCTGGTCGACGGGAATATGGCGCGCCAGCTCGGCCGCTCCAGCCGCTGGGGCGCCTTCCTGGACTCCACGCTCGACCGGGTCGCCGACGGAGCGATCTTCGGCGGCTTCGCGCTCTGGTACGCGGGCAACGGCGACGACAACGCCCTGTGCGCCGTCTCGATCTTCTGTCTGGCCAGTGGCCAGGTGGTGTCGTACACCAAGGCCCGAGGTGAGTCGATCGGCCTGCCGGTCGCCGTCAACGGTCTCGTCGAGCGCGCCGAGCGACTGGTGATCTCGCTGGTCGCGGCCGGTCTGGCGGGCCTGCACGCGTTCGGCGTGCCCGGCATCCAGGTGCTGCTGCCCATCGCGCTGTGGATCGTCGCCGTCGGCAGCCTCGTCACGCTGATCCAGCGCGTCGTCACCGTCCGCCGGGAGTCCGCCGAGGCGGACGCCGCGGACGCCGCCCAGAACAGTGAGGCCACCTCGTGACCAGCCTCCAGGACAGGCTGGTCGACGGTGCCTACGCCCTGGGCTGGAGCACCGTCAAGAAGCTCCCCGAGCCGGTCGCCGCGCGCCTCGGCCGCACCATCGCCGACCTCGCCTGGAAGAAGCGCGGCAAGGGCGTACAGCGTCTGGAGAGCAACTACGCGCGCGTCCTGCCGGACGCGACGCCGCAGCGGCTGGCCGAGCTCTCCAGGGCCGGCATGCGCTCGTACCTGCGCTACTGGATGGAGTCGTTCCGGCTTCCCGCGTGGAGCGAGGAGCGGGTGCGGAACGGGTTCGAGGCGAAGGACCTGCATCACCTCACCGACGCGCTCGCCTCCGACCGGGGCGTCATCCTGGCGCTCCCGCACATGGCGAACTGGGATCTCGCGGGCGCCTGGCTCACCACCAGGCTGGAGACGCCGTTCACGACCGTCGCCGAGCGCCTCAAGCCCGAGTCCCTGTACGACCGTTTCGTCGCCTATCGCGAGGGCCTCGGCATGGAGGTCCTGCCGCACAGCGGCGGTACCGCGTTCGGAACGCTGGCCCGGCGCCTGCGCGACGGCGGACTGGTCTGCCTGGTCGCCGAACGGGACCTGTCCGCCTCGGGCGTCGAGGTGGAGTTCTTCGGCGAGGCGACCCGGATGCCCGCGGGACCGGCCCTGCTCGCCCAGCAGACCGGCGCCATCCTCCTGCCCGTGACCCTCTGGTACGACGAATCACCCGTGATGCAGGGCCGGCTGCATCCGCCCGTCGAGGTCCCCGAGTCAGGTACCCGGGCCGAGAAGACGTCTGTCATGACACAGGCGCTGGCCGACGCCTTCGCCACGGGCATCGCCGACCACCCGGAGGACTGGCACATGTTGCAGCGTTTGTGGCTCAAGGACCTCGACCCCGGGAAGGCTCCCCAGGAGTCCACCGCGCAGGATCCCGAGAAGAGGACCCCGTGAGGATCGGCATCGTCTGCCCGTACTCCTGGGACGTCCCGGGCGGCGTCCAGTTCCACATCCGCGACCTGGCCCAGCACCTCATCGGCCTGGGGCACGACGTCTCCGTCCTCGCTCCCGCGGACGACGACACCCCCCTGCCGCCGTACGTCGTCTCGGCGGGCCGCGCGGTCCCGGTGCCGTACAACGGCTCGGTGGCGCGGCTGAACTTCGGCTTCCTGTCGGCGGCCCGGGTACGGCGCTGGCTGCACGACGGCACCTTCGACGTGGTGCACATCCACGAGCCGTCCTCGCCGTCGCTCGGCCTGCTGACGTGCTGGGCCGCGCAGGGCCCGATCGTCGCGACCTTCCACACCTCGAACCCGCGCTCCAGGGCGATGGTCGCCGCGTACTCGATCCTCCAGGCCGCCCTGGAGAAGATCAGCGCGCGGATCGCCGTGAGCGAGTACGCGCGGCGCACCCTCGTCGAGCACCTCGGCGGCGACGCCGTCGTCATCCCGAACGGCGTCGACGTCGAGTTCTTCGCGCGCGCCAAGCCCCGGCCCGAATGGCAGGGCGACACGATCGGGTTCATCGGCCGCATCGACGAGCCCCGCAAGGGCCTGCCGGTGCTCATGGGGGCGCTGCCGAGGATCCTCGCCGAGCGCCCGCAGACGCGGCTGCTGGTCGCCGGACGCGGCGACGAGAAGGAGGCCGTGGAGTCGCTGCCCGCCGAGATGCGCTCGCGCGTGGAGTTCCTCGGCATGATCAGCGACGAGGACAAGGCCCGTTTCCTGCGCAGCGTCGACCTCTACGTCGCGCCCAACACGGGCGGCGAGAGCTTCGGGATCATCCTGGTCGAGGCGATGTCCGCCGGAGCGCCCGTGCTCGCCGCGGACCTCGACGCGTTCGCCCAGGTCCTCGACCAGGGCGCGGCGGGTGAGCTGTTCGCCAACGAGGACGCGGACGCCCTGGCCACGGCCGCGGTGCGGCTGCTCGGCGACCCGGAGCGCCGGGCCGAACTGCGCGAGCGGGGGAGCGCCCACGTACGGCGCTTCGACTGGTCGACGGTCGGCGCGGACATCCTGTCCGTGTACGAGACGGTCACGGACGGCGCGGCCGCGGTCGCCACGGACGAACGCACGGGCCTGCGGGCCCGCTTCGGCCTGGCCCGGGACTGACCTCACCGGCACACGCGCCGCGAACGGACCCGGCCCGCGCCCGCGTGCGGGCCGGCCGTTCCACCCCGGCGCCGCCATGCCCGCGGGTTCGGCGCGCCTCGCCGTGGGGGTGCGCGCGGTGGCCGCTCCGACCGGAGCTTGCCGCTCCCTCGTGCGAGCACCCCGCCCCCCTGGCTTCGCGCCTCCGCGCGGACCGACCGCTCCGCCCCGGTTTCGTGGCGCCATCGCGTCAGCGGCTCGACTCGGCTTCGCCATCGGTGTGTGCGATGGCCCGGTGGGGCTGGGAGTTGCCGCTTTCGCGTGCGGGTGGCCGCTCCGCCTCGGCTTCGGGCTCCGTGTGCCCGCAGGCTCGGTTCGGCTTCGCCGTGAGGCTGCGCGGGGGTGGCCCGGTGGGGCTGGGAGGTGCCGGGCCTGCGTGCGGGGGAGCAAGGTCACCCGGGTTTCTCGTCGCGCCTGTGCGGGTGGTCCGTTCCGGCCCTGACGTGCGGGGGCGTGGAAAGGCCGTACAGGGAAGCTCCCGTGGCCCCTGGGGCCCGAGGGAGTCGTGCTCACGCACCGGTAGCCTTGCCGCCCGTGACCGCAACCCTCATCTGGATCCTCGTCGGACTCGTCGCGATCGGCCTCTATCTGAGCTGGACCGCCGGGCGGCTCGACCGGCTGCACGCCCGCATCGACGCCACCCGCGCCGGCCTCGACGCGCAGCTGCTGCGCCGGGCCTCCGTGACCCAGGAGCTGGCCACCTCCGGGGTGCTCGACCCGGCCGCCTCGATCGTGCTCTACGAAGCGGCGCACGCGGCCCGGCAGGCCGAGGAGGAGCACCGCGAGGTGGCCGAGAGCGAGCTGAGCCAGGCCCTGCGGGCGGTGTTCGGGGAGGCGCAGCAGGTCGAGGCGGTACGCGAGGTGCCCGGTGGCGAGGAGGCGGCCGGCGAGCTGGCCCAGGCCGTGCGCCGGGTGCCGATGGCGCGGCGCTTCCACAACGACGCGGTACGCGCCGCCCGCGCCCTGCGCCGCCACCGCAAGGTGCGCTGGTTCCGCCTCGCGGGCCACGCCCCGTTCCCGATGGCCTTCGAGATGGACGACGAGCCCCCGACGGCCCTGGCGGACCGCCCGACGAACTGACGCACGGGGGCGGGGGAAGGGGAAAACGATCCACCGCCTCCCCATTGGCCCTTGCAGTGGCCTGGCGCCTCGCGTTTCCTCGAAGAGCTCAAATCCTCTTTCCCCGAGTGAGGTCAACCCGTGTCCAGCACGCTCTCCAACTCCGCCCAGCCCGCTGAGAACTCCGCGATCGGCACCGCCCGCGTCAAGCGCGGCATGGCCGAGCAGCTCAAGGGCGGCGTGATCATGGACGTGGTCAACGCCGAGCAGGCGAAGATCGCCGAGGACGCCGGCGCCGTGGCCGTCATGGCCCTGGAGCGGGTGCCCGCCGACATCCGCAAGGACGGCGGCGTGGCCCGGATGTCGGACCCGAACATGATCGAGGAGATCATCGAAGCGGTCTCCATCCCGGTGATGGCCAAGTCCCGCATCGGCCACTTCGTCGAGGCCCAGGTCCTGCAGTCCCTCGGCGTCGACTACATCGACGAGTCCGAGGTCCTCACCCCGGCCGACGAGGTCAACCACTCCGACAAGTGGGCGTTCACCACCCCCTTCGTCTGCGGCGCCACCAACCTGGGCGAGGCCCTGCGCCGCATCGCCGAGGGCGCGGCCATGATCCGCTCCAAGGGCGAGGCCGGCACCGGCAACGTCGTCGAGGCCGTCCGTCACCTGCGCCAGATCAAGAACGAGATCGCCAAGCTGCGCGGCTTCGACAACAACGAGCTCTACGCCGCCGCCAAGGAGCTGCGCGCCCCGTACGAGATCGTCAAGGAGGTCGCCGAGCTCGGCAAGCTCCCGGTCGTGCTGTTCTCCGCCGGTGGCGTGGCCACCCCGGCCGACGCCGCGCTCATGCGCCAGCTCGGCGCCGAGGGCGTCTTCGTCGGCTCCGGCATCTTCAAGTCCGGCGACCCGGCCAAGCGTGCCGCCGCCATCGTGAAGGCCACCACCTTCTACGACGACCCCAAGATCATCGCGGACGCGTCCCGCAACCTCGGCGAGGCCATGGTCGGCATCAACTGCGACACCCTCCCCGAGACCGAGCGCTACGCCAACCGCGGCTGGTAGGCACCCATGAACACTCCTGTCATCGGTGTCCTGGCTCTCCAGGGCGACGTACGGGAGCACCTCATCGCCCTGGCCGCGGCGGACGCCGTGGCCAGGCCGGTGCGGCGCCCCGAGGAGATCGCGGAGGTGGACGGCCTGGTCATCCCCGGCGGCGAGTCCACCACCATCTCCAAGCTGGCCGTCCTCTTCGGAGTGATGGACCCCCTCCGCGCGCGCGTGCGGGACGGCATGCCCGTCTACGGCACCTGCGCCGGCATGATCATGCTCGCCGACAAGATCCTCGACCCGCGCTCGGGCCAGGAGACCATCGGCGGCATCGACATGATCGTGCGCCGCAACGCCTTCGGACGACAGAACGAGTCCTTCGAGGCGGCGGTCGACATCCGGGGTGTCGAAGACGGTCCTGTGGAGGGCGTCTTCATCCGTGCCCCCTGGGTCGAGTCCGTGGGCGCCGAGGCCGAGGTGCTCGCCGAGCACGGCGGCCACATCGTCGCGGTACGCCAGGGCAACGCGCTCGCCACGTCGTTCCACCCGGAGCTGACCGGCGACCATCGTGTGCACGGCCTGTTCGTCGACATGGTCCGCGCGAACCGGACAGCCACCTCCTTGTAGGATCTGGGGGTCCCCCCAGGCTCGCAACGTCCGGGGGAGTTCGTACCGGTTGGGTAACGCGAAGGAGACAGGCAGATGTCCGGCCACTCTAAATGGGCTACGACGAAGCACAAGAAGGCCGTGATCGACGCCAAGCGCGGCAAGCTCTTCGCGAAGATGATCAAGAACATCGAGGTCGCGGCCCGCACTGGTGGCGCTGACCCGGCCGGAAACCCGACGCTGTTCGACGCCATCCAGAAGGCCAAGAAGAGCTCGGTCCCCAACAAGAACATCGACTCCGCGGTCAAGCGCGGCGCCGGCCTCGAGGCCGGTGGCGCGGACTACGAGACGATCATGTACGAGGGCTACGGCCCGAACGGTGTGGCCGTGCTCATCGAGTGCCTCACCGACAACCGCAACCGCGCGGCCTCGGACGTCCGCGTCGCCATGACCCGCAACGGCGGGAACATGGCCGACCCCGGCTCCGTGTCGTACCTCTTCAACCGCAAGGGCGTCGTCATCGTCCCCAAGGGCGAGCTGGCCGAGGACGACGTCCTCGGTGCCGTGCTCGACGCGGGCGCCGAAGAAGTCAACGACCTCGGCGAGTCCTTCGAGGTCCTCTCCGAGGCCACCGACCTGGTCGCGGTGCGCACCGCGCTCCAGGAGGCCGGCATCGACTACGACTCCGCCGACGCCAACTTCGTCCCGACCATGCAGGTCGAGCTCGACGAGGAGGGCGCCCGGAAGATCTTCAAGCTGATCGACGCCCTGGAGGACAGCGACGACGTGCAGAACGTCTTCGCCAACTTCGACGTCAGCGACGAAGTCATGGAGAAGGTCGACGCCTGAGGACTTGCGCAGCGCGACGGGCCGACGGGACACACCCGTCGGCCCCGGGCGCGGGGAGTTGGGCCCCAGATCCAGCACCAAACCGGGGATAAACCCGGGGGGGGCCGGGGGGGGGGGAGGA
>NZ_JBHWVI010000107.1:0-28909 GCF_042737005.1 Streptomyces sp. NPDC060027 | reverse complement strand
CACCCGTACATCAGGGTGAGGACCCGGCCCGAGCCGGAACCGGCGAAGCCGCGACTCCGTACCGGCCGAGGTGTCTCCGTAGCGCCGGAGGAAGTCACCGCACCGGCGTGAAGTCCCGTGCCCCGATGAACTCCGGCCTGCGCACCGGAGCCGCGAAGGGCTCCACCGCGGCGTTCTCCACGCTGTTGAACACGATGAAGACGTTGCTGCGCGGGAACGGCGTGATGTTGTCGCCCGAACCGTGCATGCAGTTGCAGTCGAACCAGGTCGCCGAACCGGCGCGGCCCGTGAAGAGCTTGATGCCGTGCCGGGTGGCGAGGCGGGTGAGCGCCTCGTCGGACGGCGTACCGGCGTCCTGCATCTGCAGCGACTTCTTGTAGTTGTCCTTCGGCGTGGCCCCCGCACACCCGAGGTACGTCCTGTGCGACCCCGGCATGATCATGAGGCCGCCGTTGGTGTCGTAGTTCTCGGTCAGCGCGATCGAGACGGACACCGTCCGCATGTTGGGCAGACCGTCCTCGGCGTGCCAGGTCTCGAAGTCCGAGTGCCAGTAGAAGCCACTCGCCCCGAAGCCCGGCTTGACGTTGATCCGCGACTGGTGGACGTACACGTCGGAGCCGAGGATCTGCCGGGCCCGGCCGACGACGCGCTCGTCGCGCACGAGCCGGGCGAAGATCTCGCTGATCCGGTGCACCTCGAAGACGGACCGGATCTCCTGCGTCTGCGGCTCGATGATCGAGCGGTCGTCGGCACGGATCGCCGGGTCGGTGACGAGCCGTTCCAGCTCCTGCCGGTAGACGGCGACCTCGTCCTCGGTGATCAGCTCCTCGACGGGGAGGAAGCCGTCGCGTTCGTACGCCTGGAGTTCGGGCGAGGTGATCGGGCCGGGATCACCCGGCGTGCCCCAGATGACCGGGTCCTGTCGCGGCACGGCCACTTCGGTGGCGCCTCGGCTGGGGTACAGATCGGTGAGTGTCGTCATCGGTGTGTCACACCTCCTCGGTGAGCAGCGGGTATACGCCGTTCTCGTCGTGGTCCTCCCGTCCGGTGACGGGCGGGTTGAAGACGCAGACGCACCGGAAGTCGGTCCTGGGACGCATGGTGTGGCGCTCGTGGCCGTCCAGCAGGTACATCGTCCCGGGCGTGATCCAGTGCTTCTCGCCGGTCTCGTCGTTGGTGAGTTCGGCTTCGCCCTCCACGCAGAGCACGGCCTCGATGTGGTTCGCGTACCACATCTGCGTCTCCGTACCCGCGTACAGGATCGTCTCGTGCAGGGAGAAGCCGACCTTCTCCTTGGCGAGGACGATGCGCTTGCTCTCCCAGGTGCCGGTCGCCGCCCTCACATGCCGGTCGGTGCCTTCAACATCCTTGAACGAACGGACTATCACGGTGGTGCGATGCCTCTCTCTCGTGCTTCTCGTGGTGTGCGGCGGTCCGGTCAGACGGTCTCGCGGACGGCGCGGGCGAGGGTGCGCAGGCCCTCGTCGAGCTCGTCGGGAGTGATGGTGAGCGCGGGCAGCAGTTTCACGACCTCGCTCTCGGGGCCGGACGTCTCGATGAGCAGACCGAGTTCGAAGGCGCGCTGCGCGACCCGCCCGGCGCGGGCCTTCTCCTTGAACTCGATGCCCCAGACGAGCCCTCGGCCCCGGTACTCCTTGATGTCGGCGAGGTTCTCCTCGGTGATGGAGATCAGCGCCTGCTCGACCTGCTCGCCGCGGGCGCGGGTCTGCTTCTCCATCGCGGAGCCGTCGGCCCAGTAGGCCTCCAGGGCGGCGGCGGCCGTGACGAACGCCGGATTGTTGCCGCGGAAGGTGCCGTTGTGCTCGCCCGGCTCCCAGATGTCCAGCTCGGGCTTGAACAGGCACAGCGACATCGGCAGCCCGTACCCGCTGATGGACTTGGAGACGGTCACGATGTCGGGCACGACCCCCGCCTCCTCGAAGGAGAAGAACGCGCCCGTGCGCCCGCAGCCCATCTGGATGTCGTCGACGATCAGCAGCATGTCGCGGCGCTTGCACAGGTCGGCGAGGGCCCGCAGCCACTCGGGCCGCGCGACGTTGATGCCGCCCTCGCCCTGCACGGTCTCGACGATCACCGCGGCGGGTTGGTTGAGGCCCGAGCCCTGGTCCTCCAGGAGCCGCTCGAACCACAGGAAGTCCGGGACCTGGCCCTCGAAGTAGTTGTCGAACGGCATCGGGGTTCCGTGCACCAGCGGGATACCGGCGCCGGCTCGCTTGAAGGCGTTGCCGGTCACGGCGAGCGAGCCGAGCGACATCCCGTGGAAGGCGTTGGTGAACGACACGATCGCCTCGCGCCCCTTCACCTTCCGCGCGAGCTTCAGCGCGGACTCGACGGCGTTGGTGCCGGTCGGGCCGGGGAACATCACCTTGTACGGCAGATCGCGCGGCCGCAGCACCAGGTTCTGGAAGGTCTCCAGGAAGCCGCGCTTGGCCGTCGTCGACATGTCGAGTCCGTGGGTGACGCCGTCGCGCTCCAGGTAGTCGATCAGGGCCCGTTTGAGCACGGGGTTGTTGTGCCCGTAGTTCAGGGACCCGGCGCCGGCGAAGAAGTCGAGGTACTCGTGTCCGTCCTCGTCGTACATCCGGCTGCCCCGGGCGCGGTCGAAGACGGTGGGCCAGTTGCGGCAGTAGCTGCGCACCTCCGACTCCAGGGTCTCGAAGACGCTCAGGTCGGGCGGGGTGATGCTCACGGCGAATAGCTCCTCGAAGCGTGGGGGAGGGGGCGGAAGAAGGGGGAGCGAGGAAGAAGAGGTTCAGCGGGGGAAGGGGCCGATGCGGTACAGCACTTCGGGGTCGTGCGGCCCGTCGGGGAACTGCTCCGCCTCGAACAGCACCTCGCGCTCGACGGCCGCGCCATGGCGTTGTGCGTACGACAGGAACAGGCGCTCGGACGCGGTGTTGTCCGGAGTGATGGTGGTCTCGACGGCGGACAGTCCGCGCTCGGCCGCCACCCGCGCCGTCAGCCCGTCGAGCAGCCGAGCGGCCAGTCCGCGGCCTCGGTACGCCGCGTCGACGGCCACCTGCCACACGAGCAGGGTGCGCGGACGCTCGGGGCGCACGTACGCGGTCACGAAACCGACGGGCCGCCCTTCGGCGTCGCGTGCCACCGCCGAGGTGCCGGCGAAGTCACGGCACCACAGCAGATAGCTGTACGAGGAGTTCAGGTCGAGGGTTCGGGAGTCCTTGGCGATACGCCAGAGGGCGGCCCCGTCGGCCACCTCCGGACGGTCGATCCGAAGGTCCTCCGGCATTTCCAGGAATTCCGCTGACAGGTCTGCGTGTGCGGCGGTCATGCGGATTGAATTTACCGACGGAAAGTTCAAATTGCATCGTCGGACGGGGTTACGAACGGCGTACCCGTGTGTTATCACGCGCCCGTGACGGAGCGGCGATGCACGCAGTTTTATGACCGCTTTTGCCCGGAAAATACCGCAGAAAAGGGGCGCGCTGTGGAGTGTGTCACAGCGACGAAATGTGGGGGAGATCTGCCCGAATCACGCCGTTCGGCGTTCGCGAAATCTTTGCGTTTAGGTACAGGGAAAGCGGGCAGGAGAATGCGGGAAGCTGTGCGGAATCAATTGGGTTCCCTATTTAACGGCAGGATAAGCGTGTGGAGAGGATTTGCAATTCCCGCCGCATCGCCGTTCGGAGTCCGTGGGTTCTCCGACCGGCGGAGGCGCGGACGCTCCCGCCGGTCATGCCGGGATCAGTCCCAGGCCAGCGCCACGGCCCGGCGTGCCCCTTCCAGGTCCACCGGGAAGCCGGACTCGGCGAGCGCGGCGCCCAGGCCTGCGAGGCTGGAGTGGACGACACCGCGCGTGGCGTCGGGGCCGTAGTGGTTCACGCGGATCATCGACCGCGCGAGAGCGCCGCCCCCCGCGGCGAGCGGCAGCGCGGGATCCGCGGCCAGCGCCTTGGCGACCACGGCGGACGCGTCCACCTCCTCGGGCACCTGCAGTGTGGTGGCGACGGGCGCCGCGTCGGAGGCGGCGTGAACGAACGGCTTCAGCCCCCCGCCGAGTGCCACGGCTCCGGCCCGGGTGGCCGCGGCGGCCGAGGCGTGCCGGGTCATCACCGCGTCGAGGCCCTCGCCCTCGATCCGCTCGATACACGCCTCCAGTGCCAGCATCTCCAGCTGTGCCGGGGCGTGCAGCAACGCCGTGCGGCCACCGTCGACCCACCGCTCCTTCCAGTCCAACAGGGAGAGGTAGGAACGGCGCGGCGCGGCGGGGTTCGAGGCCATCCGGGCCCACGCCCGCTCGCTCACCGACACCGCCGACACCCCGGCCGGACCGCCCATCGCCTTCTGGGCCCCGATCACGCACAGGTCGACGCCCCAGGCGTCCGGCAGCACCGGCTCGGCACCGATCGACGCGACGGCGTCCAGGTAGAAGAGCGCGCCGTGCTCGCGGACGACCTCGCCGATCTCCGCGACCGGGTTGGTGTTCCCGGTGGCGGCCTCGGCGTGCACGAGCGACACGAAGTCGATCGAGGGGTGCTCGGCGAAGGCCTCGCGGATCTGCTCGGCGGTGACCGCGGCGTGGAACGGCACCGCCAGATCGATCACGGTCGCCCCGCAGTCCCGCAGCCAGTTCCCGAAGGTCTGCCCGTAGGGGCCGGTGATGACGTTCAGGGCGGTGGTGCCGGGGCCGGCGGTGCCACGGATGGCCCCCTCCAGGGGCAGCAGCGCCTCGCCCTGCATGATCACGACGTCCTGCTCGGTGGAGAGCAGCCGGGCGACGCGGTCCTCGATCGACGCGAAGTGCGCGGCGCTCAGCGGCGCCAGGTCAAGAAGGGGGTGGGTCACGGCGGTGCTCTCTTCGCTCACGGTGGTGTCGACGATCAGAGCGTAACCGGCGGCCCCGGGCGCACCCGGACCGGCGAATTCTGAGGCCAGACGGACCAGTAGCCATCGGATTGATTTGAGCAACTCAAACCTTTCCTTATAATCAGAACCCTCTGTTCCCCCACAGTCCCCCCACAGGAGGTCTCCGTGAACTCGGTCCTCGGACGCCGGACGCGCATTCTGGCCGCCACCACCGCCACGGCCGGGCTGCTGCTCGTGGCCGGCTGCTCCTCGGACGACGACGGCGGCGGCAAGACGACCGCCTCGGGCGGGGTCCCGCTGGTCAAGAGCGGCCAGCTCACGACCTGCACCCACCTGCCGTACCCGCCCTTCCAGTCGGAGATCGACGGCAAGGTGCAGGGCTTCGACGTGTCGCTGATCGACCTGGTCGCCAAGGACCTGGGCGTGAAGCAGGCCATCGTCGACACGCCCTTCGAGAACTTCAAGACGGGCGCGTTCCTCAACTCCGAGCAGTGCGACCTCGCCGCGGCCGGTATGACGATCACCGATGAGCGCAAGAAGAACGTCGACTTCTCCGACCCGTACTTCGACGCCACCCAGGCTGTCCTGGTCGACAAGAAGAGCGGCATCGACTCCCTCGCCGACGTCAAGGCGAAGGGCAAGAAGCTCGGCGCCCAGGCGCAGACCACCGGCGAGGACTACGCGAAGCAGCAGGGCTTCGACCCGGTCTCCTTCGAGTCCTCCGACGCGGTGCTGAGCGGCCTGCGCAGCGGTCAGGTGCAGGCCGTCATCATCGACTACCCGGTCGTGCAGGGCTGGCTGAAGGACAAGGCCAACGCCGACGCCTTCAAGGTGGTGGACAACCTCAACACCGGTGAGCAGTACGGCTTCACGGTGAAGAAGGGCAACACCGAGCTCGTCGACGCGATCAACAAGGCCATCAAGGACGCGAAGGCCGACGGCACGTACAAGAAGCTCTACGAGCAGTGGATCGGCCCGTACGACGCGTCCGCGGCCTCCCCGTCCGCCTCATGAGTGGTGCCGACACACCCCTCCAGCCCCGCAGGTCCGGCCTGAGCCGGCGCCAGAAGCGCTCGCTCTCGCGCGGCGCGCAGTACGTCGTCTTCGCCGCCGTCGTGATCGCCTTCGCGGTCACGGCGGACTGGGGACGTCTGAAGAACCAGTTCTTCCAGTGGGACCTGGTCAAGCAGATGTTCCCGGACGTCATCACGCTGGCGCTGAAGAACACCGTCCTCTACACGACGTTCGGCTTCGTCGTCGGTCTCGTGCTGGGCATCGTCATCGCCCTGATGCGCCTCTCCTCGGTGGGCCCCTACCGCTGGTTCGCCGGAATCTACATCGAGGTCTTCCGCGGGCTGCCCGCCCTGGTGATCTTCATCTTCGTGGGCGTCGCGGTACCGCTCGCGTTCCCGGGCACGGAGATCCCGGGCGGAACGTACGGAAAGGTCGCCATCGCGCTCGGTCTGGTGGGGGCCGCCTACATGGCCGAGACGTTCCGCGCGGGCATCCAGGCCGTGCCCAAGGGGCAGATGGAGGCGGCCCGTTCGCTGGGCTTCTCGCACGCGCGGGCCATGGTCTCGATCATCGTCCCGCAGGCGTTCCGGATCATTCTCCCGCCGCTCACCAACGAACTCGTGACCCTTTTCAAGGACTCCTCGCTGGTGCTGTTCCTCGGTGTCACCCTGGAGGAGCGCGAGCTGTCCAAGTACGGCCGCGACCTGGCCAGCACGACCGCCAACTCCACGCCGATTCTCGTCGCGGGCCTGTGCTATCTGCTGGTGACGGTACCGCTCGGCTTTCTCGTACGACGTCTCGAAGCGAAGACGGGGGAGGCCTCCAAGTGAGCACGCCGGAGATCCAGGTGAAGGACCTGCACAAGTCCTTCGGCGACAACGAGGTTCTGCGCGGCATCGACCTGGAGGTCGGGCAGGGCGAGGTCGTCTGTGTCATCGGCCCGTCCGGCTCCGGCAAGTCGACCCTGCTCCGCTGTGTGAACCTCCTGGAGGAGCCCAGCAAGGGCCAGGTGTTCGTCGGCGGTACGGAGGTCACGCACCCCGACGTCGACATCGACGCCGTACGCCGCCGTATCGGCATGGTCTTCCAGCAGTTCAACCTCTTCCCCCATCTGTCGGTGACCGGGAACCTCACGCTGCCGCAGCGCCGGGTGCTCGGCCGGGACAAGGCGGAGGCGGCCCGGATCGCGGCCGAGAACCTCACCCGGGTGGGGCTCGCGGAGAAGGCCGACGCCTATCCGGCCTCGCTCTCCGGCGGCCAGCAGCAGCGCGTCGCGATCGCCCGCGCGCTCGCCATGGGGCCGGACGTGATGCTCTTCGACGAGCCGACGTCGGCGCTCGACCCCGAACTCGTCGGCGACGTGCTCGCCGTCATGCGGATGCTCGCCGACGAGGGCATGACGATGATGGTCGTCACCCACGAGATGTCCTTCGCGCGCGAGGTCGCCGACCGGGTCGTCTTCATGGACGGCGGTGTGATCGTCGAGGAAGGCGCCCCGGCACAGGTCATCGGCAACCCGGCCCACGAGCGGACACGGCACTTCCTGTCCAGGCTGCTGGACCCGGCGATGGCGGACGTCGAGGACGGGACGCCGGACGCGCCGGACCAGGAGTAGGACCCGGCGGGGCGAGGGGGAGGAGCGGCCCGGGGAGGACCGGCCCGGAAAGGACCGGGACCGGGGAGGACCGGGACCGGGGAGGACCGGGACCGGGGAGGACCGGCCCGGGAGGACCGGGACCGGGCGGGCGAGCCGGGGGAGCCGCCTCACTAAGGTTCTTTCCATGAGCGATCACCCGGTACTGCACGTGAAGGGACGGGTCCTCGTCGGACCCGACGACGTCCGCGACGAGCTGTGGGTCGTCGGCGGCCGGATCTCGTACGAGCGCCCCGGCGGCGCCCGTGATCTCCGCACCGTCGAGGGCTGGGCGCTGCCGGGCCTGGTCGACGCGCACTGCCATGTCGGGCTCGACGCCCACGGCCCGGTCCCCGCGGACGTCTCCGAGAAGCAGGCGCTGACCGACCGCGACGCCGGCACCCTCCTCGTCCGGGACGCCGGCTCGCCCTCCGACACCCGTTGGGTCGACGACCGCGAGGACCTCCCGAAGATCATCCGCGCGGGCCGCCACATCGCCCGCACCCGCCGCTACATCCGCAACTACGCCCACGAGATCGAGCCCGAGGACCTCGTCGCGTACGTCGCCCAGGAGGCCCGGCGCGGCGACGGCTGGGTCAAGCTCGTCGGGGACTGGATCGACCGGGGCACCGGCGACCTGAGCGCCTGCTGGCCCCGCGACGCCGTCGAGGCGGCGATCGCCGAGGCGCACCGGCTCGGCGCCCGTGTCACCGCGCACTGCTTCGCCGAGGACTCGCTCCGCGACCTGGTCGAGGCGGGCATCGACTGCGTCGAGCACGCCACGGGCCTCACGGAGGACACCGTCCCGCTCTTCGCCGAGCACGGCGTCGCCATCGTCCCCACCCTCGTGAACATCGCCACCTTCCCGCGGCTCGCGGCCGACGGCGAGGCGAAGTTCCCCCGGTGGTCGGCCCACATGCGACGCCTCCACGAACGCCGCTATGACACCGTGCGCGCCGCGTACGACGCCGGAATCCCCGTCTACGTCGGCACCGACGCGGGCGGCTCCCTCGCGCACGGGCTCGTCGCGGGCGAGGTCGCCGAGCTCGTCACCGCCGGTATCCCACCCGTCGAGGCGCTCTCCGCCACCACCTGGGGCGCACGGCGCTGGCTCGGGCGGCCCGGCCTCGACGAGGGGGCGCCCGCGGACCTCGTGGTCTACGAAGGTGACCCGCGCGCGGACGTACGGGTCCTGGCGGCTCCGCGGCGGGTGGTCCTCAACGGGCGGATCGTCGGCTGACACGGCTGTCACGGCTGACGTGGGCGGGGTTGACGGAGCGTGACGAACGGGGTGGCGCGCTCGTTACGCACCGCCGGGTGTGCTCCGGCGCGTCGGACGGCCGCCGACCGGCGCGTCAACCAGCGCGTTCTCCCCGGGGTGTTGACCGAGTGACGATGGGGAACACCCGTGCCTCGGGATTCGAAGGCGTGCGCTAAGAACCCACGTTGGAGTGAACTCACGTCAGGTGGCTGACTGTTCACTCTCAGTGCGTAATTCTTTCCGGGTCCCAGGCTTTCTCCTATGGGGGTCCCACCCTTGAACAGCATCAACCACCGCATGCCCGCGCGCCGTTTCGCCGTCACCGCGGCCGCCACCGTCCTCGCCGCGGGTCCCACCGCGCTGGCCGGCGCGGGCTCCGCCCACGCGACCACCGACCACGGTCGCGCGAGCGCCGTCGTGCTCCGGACCGGACTCGACGTGTCCCTCCTCAACAAGACCGTGAACGTCCCGCTCGCGGTCTCCCTGAACGAGGTGCAGGCACCGAACAGTGCCGAGAAGACCGCGCTCACCGCCCGGCTGGACGGCGTCGACGGCGGACGTCCGTTCAGCGTGCTGCGCGCGGACGTCGCCACCGCCAAGGCCACCGTCTCCGCCGGGAAGGCCGAGGGCGCCACCCGTCTCGCGCACGCCGCCGTCCATGTCCCCGGGCTGCCGCTGCTGTCGCTCATCGAGGTCGAGGAGGTGACCTCGAAGGCGACTTGCGAGGCGGGGAAGAAGCCCGTCGCCACCGCCAACCTGCTGGGATCCGTCACCGTTCTCGGCAAGAAGGTGACGCTGACGACGGGGGGCCCGACACAGGTGAAGGTCCCCGGGGTCGGCGAGGTGCGGCTCGACCTCTCCAAGACCGAGACCACCACCCGTACGGCCGCCGCGTCCGCGCTCGAACTCAAGGTGTCCATCAACCCGTTGAAGCTGAACGTGGCCGAGGTGGAGGGCACGCTGAAGCTGGCGAGTGCGACCTGCGAGGCGCCGGAGCCCGTCGCCCAGGAGGCCGCACCCGCCGACCCGGTGGCCGAGGTGACACCGCAGGGCGCTCCCGCGGAGGAGGGCCTCGCCGAGACCGGGGGCAGCTCCACGACGCCGTACCTGGCCGCCGGCGCGGTGGCGCTGCTCGCCGCGGGCGGCGGAGCCGTCATCCTCTCCCGCCGCCGCCGAAACTGACCCCCACCACCCGAGGCCCCCGGCAGGGTCTCGCGCGGGGCTTGCTGCCCGGAGGGTTCGTCCGGGGTTCGCTTCTCGGGGGCCGGGTGGGCTGAGGGGGCTCAGTTCGGGTGGTGCCCGAGGACGGCACGGCCGTTCAGGTCGAAGCGGAGGACCGGGGCGGCAGCCCGGGGCTGGGCGGGGGCGGAGCAGACCCCGGCTCGGCGCCGCTCAAGGTCATCGCCCGGTCCAGCGCCTGCAGGAACCGGTTGACCGTCGCCCGGTCCCGCACCGCGACCCGCAGCCATTCGTCCCCGAGCCCGGGAAACGTGTCCCCGCGCCGCACCGCGAACCCGAGACCGCGAAGGGCCCGCCGCACACCGGCGGCCCGCGGCAGCCGGACCAGGACGAAGGGACCCTCCGCGGGCTCCACCACGCGCAGCCCGTCGGAGCAGGCGAACTCCCGCAACCCCGCGACCAGATGGGCCCGGTCCGTGGCGATCCGGTGCGCCGCGTGCGCCGCCTCCGCGAGCGCCTGCGAGGACACACAGGCCTCGGCCGCCGCGAGGGCGGGCGTGGAGACCGGCCACAGCGGCTGGGCGCGTTCCAGTCGGGCGATCGTGCCGGGGTCTGCGAGCACGTAGCCGATCCGCAGCCCGGCGAGACCCCATGTCTTCGTGAGGCTGCGCAGCACGACGAGACCGGGCACGTCCGTCCGCCCGGCCAGGGCCTCGCGCTCACCCGGCACCGCGTCCATGAACGCCTCGTCGACCACCAGCACCCGCCCGGGGCGGGCCAGTTCGGCGATGGCCGCCGCCGGGTGCAGGACCGACGTCGGATTGGTCGGATTGCCGATCACGACGAGGTCGGCGTCCTCGGGGACGGCGGACGCGTCGAGCCGGAAGCCGTCCTCCTCACGCAGCAGCACCCGGCCCACCGTGTGGCCGGCGTCCCGCAGCGCGGCCTCCGGCTCCGTGAACTGCGGATGCACGACGACCGGTCGCCGTACCCTCAGGGCGCGCGCGAGCAGCACGAAGGCCTCCGCGGCACCCGCCGTGAGCAGCACCCGCTGCACCGGCAGCCCGTGCCGCGCCGCCACCGCGGCCCGCGCGGCCCGCCCGTCCGGATAGGCGGCGAGCCCGGTCAGCGACGCGGCGATCCGTTCGCGCAGCCACCCGGGCGGTGTGTCCGCGCGGACGTTCACGGCGAGATCGGTGAGCGCCGAACCGTCGTCCCGCACCTCGGCGTCCCCGTGATGCCGCAGATCGTGCCCGCCCTCGGCGGCCTCTTCAGTGCGCATGGGAGTGGGTGTGTCCCCCGTGATGGTGGTGACCGTGTCCGTCGTGGTGCCCGTCGTCGTCCGGGTGGAAGTGCGGCTGCTGGGGGAGCCCCACCTTGTCCTCGAAACCGGGCAGCGCGATCCGGTACACGCAGGAGTCGCAGTTCATCCGCAGATCGCCCTGGACGGCCTCCCGGTAGCGCTCCATGACCAGGTCGAGCAGCTCGGGCTCGGGGCCGATGACGTCGGCGGAGCGCACCTCGGCCTCCGGGTGCGCGGCGGCCCAACCCTCCGTCTGCCGCCGCACCCGGTCCGGAAGGATGCCGGTGAACAGGAAGTAGGGCAGGACCACGATCCGGCGCGCGCCCAGCCTGACGCAGCGGTCGAGACCGGACGGCACGTCCGGGGCGGCCAGCGACACGAACGCCGTCTCGACGCCCGCGTATCCCCGGCCCTCCCACAGCAGCCGGGCCGCCTTGTGCACCTCGGCGTTGGCGTCCGGGTCGGTGGACCCGCGGCCCACGAGCAGCACCGTCACATCGGCCCGGTCCTCGGGCGTCCGGGCGGTCCCTCCGAGGGCCTCGTCCAGCCGTCGCTCCAGCACGGCGAGCAGCGACGGATGCGGGCCCAGCGGACGCCCGTACGTGTACGAGATCCCGGGGTGCCGCTCCTTCTCACGGGCCAGCGCCGCCGGGATGTCGCCCTTGGCGTGCCCGGCGGACACCAGCATCAGGGGTACGGCGGCGAAACGCCGTACCCCCTGCCCGACCAGTTCGCTCACGGCGTCGCCCAGCGGCGGCGGCGACAGCTCGATGAACCCTCCGGCGACGGGCAGTTCGGGGTGGCGGCGCCCCAACTCCCCTACGAAGGAGCGGAAGGCCTCGGCTCCGGCCTCGTCCCGGGTGCCGTGTCCGGCGATGAGCAGCGCGGGGGGCGGGGTGGTCACGATGTCTCCTTGGCGGCCGAGGTGGCCTCGGCGGTCGTCGAGGCCTGGGCGGCCTGGGGAACGGGGTGGTACAGCAGGGCGTTGAGCGCGGCGGCCGCGACCGCCGAACCGCCCTTCTCGGACACGTTGCTGACGGCGGGAAGGCCGCTCTCGCGGAGCGCGGCCTTGGACTCGGCCGCGCCGACGAAACCGACGGGCAGACCGATGACGAGCGCCGGACCGGCGTCCAGCCGCAGCAGCTCCTCCAGGGCGGTGGGCGCGCAGCCGATCACCCACAGCGCGCCGGGCCCGACCTCCTCGTACGCGAGCCGGACCGCGTGCGCCGAACGCGTCAGGCCGGGGCCCGACTCCGCGTCCTTGAGGCGGCAGACGGTGGACCGGCGGGTGATGCCCGCCGCCACCATCTCGACGTCCACCACGACGGGTGCCCCGGCGTGCAGCGCCGCGTGCGCCCGGCGCAGGGCGCCCTCGTCGGTGACGAGGTCGTCCGCGTACTCCAGGTCGGCGGCGGAGTGGATCACCCGTTCCACCACGGCACGTGTCAGCGGCGGAAAGTGCGAGGTGTCCAGGCGGGCGCGCAGCCGCCGGAAGGACTCCTGCTCGATGGGGTGCACGACCCGGGTCCCGGGGAACACCTGGCTCACTTGGCCTCCTCCTGCCAGCGGTAGCCGCGCGGCGTCACCATGCGCCCGGCGATCTCACGGGTCGCGGTGTTGCCCACGGTCACCACGGTCATCATGTCGACGATCGCCGGATCCAGGGACCCCAGCGTCGTGACCCGGCTCGACTCGTCCGGGCGGGAGGCGTTGCGCACCACACCGACCGGCGTCGCCGGTTCCCGGTGCTCCGCGAGGATCGCGAGCGCCTTGGGGAGCTGCCAGTCCCGGCCCCGGCTGCGCGGGTTGTAGAAGGTCACGACGATGTCGGCCTCGGCCGCCGCGCGCACCCGGCGCTCGATGACCTCCCACGGCGTGTGCAGGTCGGACAGGCTGATCGACACATGGTCGTGGCCGAGCGGTGCGCCCAGGATCGCCCCGGCCGCGAGCGCCGCGGTCACGCCCGGCACCCCGACGACGTCGATGTCGTCGGACGCCTCGGCCAGCGCAGGCGACGCCATCGCGTACACGCCCGCGTCGCCGCTGCCGATCAGGGCCACGGCCTGTCCGCGCCGCGCCTCGGCCACCGCCGTGCGCGCCCGCTCCTCCTCGGCACCGAGTCCCGACTCCAGGATCAGGGTGCCGGGCCGGAGCAGATCGCGGATCTGGTCGACGTACTGGTCGAGCCCGACGAGCACCGCGGCCCGCCGCAGCTCCGCGGTCGCGCGCGGCGTGAGCAGATCGCGGGCTCCGGGGCCGAGGCCCACGACCGCGAGCCGCCCGCGGCCCGGCCGGCGCACCACCGCGCAGGTCGCCATCGCGGGCCGGCCGTCCGCCCGCACCGACTTCCGCTTGGGGACGAGGAGTTCACCCCGGCCCACGAGCGCGGCGGCCTCCGCGACGGACGGGGTGCCGACGGCGGCGAGCGGTGCCTCGGAGGGGTTCGGGACCGCCACCGCCGCCAGTTCCTCGGCGCTGTACGTGACGACAGGGACCCCGAGCCGCGCGGCGGCCCCGAGGATGCCGGGCTCCTCGGACTTGGCGTGGACGGTGGCGAGTTCGGCGACCGACCTCACGGAAAGCCCCGCCTCCCGCAGGGTCTCCTCGACGAGCCCGAGGACCTCCTCCACGGGCGCGCCCCGGGAGGCGCCGACCCCGACGACGAGCGACGGCGGGCGCAGGACGACCTCGCGCGCGGCCGGTTCCCGGTCGCGGTCGGAGATCCGGAGGACGGCGGCGCCCGACTCCGCCGGGCTCCCCACGTTCGGCGGCAGCGCGGGCAGCGGCCAGTCCAACTCCGCCTCCAGCACGACCGGTTCGCCGTCCAGCATGGCCCGTGAGACCGCGGCGAGATCGCCCTCCACGGGGAAGCCCAGGGTGTCGAGGCCGGGCACGCCCACCGCGTCGGTCGCCGTCGTCACCACCGGCTCGGCGCCGAGCAACTCGGCGACCTCGCGGGCGAGTTCGTTCGCCCCGCCCGCGTGACCGCCGATCAGCGACACGGCGAACCGTCCGGCCTCGTCGACGCACACCACCCCGGGGTCCGACCCCTTGTCGACGAGGAGCGGCGCGACGAGCCGTACGACCGCGCCGGTGGCGAGGAAGCACACCACCTGCTCGCACTCCGCGAAGGCCCGCCGCACGGCGTCCGCCACGGACCCGTCGTACACCCGGGCACGCGTGGGCCAGGCGGCGGCCAGCCGGTCACGGGCCGCCGCGCCCGCCGCCGTGGCGGAAATCAGGCCGATCACTGGGGGACTCCTTCGGTACGGGCCGGAGGCCGGACGCCCCACAGCACGAAAACGGGATTGGTCGCCGCGAGCCGGGAGACGTCTCCCGGCAGCGGGGCGAGCCGCGACGACTGCAGCAGGACGCCGTCACAGGCGAACCCGGCCGCGGTGAGGGCGTCCCGCGCGGCCGGGACCCGGTCGAGCGAGGCCATGGCGATCACGACGGACCGCCGGGCCCGGCGCGCGCAGACCGTGACGATGGCGGGCAGTTCGCGTCCGCCGCCGCCGATGAACACCGCGTCCGGATCGTCCAGGTCGGACAGCACCGTCGGCGCGGCCCCGTGCACGACCCGCACGTCCACGCCGTGCGCGGCGGCGTTGGCGCGGATGCGGTCGCAGCCGTCCCGGGTCTTCTCGACCGCGGTCACCGCGGCGCCGAACCGCGCGCACTCGACGGCGACGGAACCGGAGCCCGCGCCGACGTCCCAGACCAGCTCGCCGAGCCGCGGTCCGATCCGGGCCAGCGCCAGCGCCCGTACCTCGAACTTGCTGATCATCGAGTCGCGATGGGCGAACTCGCCCTCGTCCAGGGCCCATCGGTCGGGCCCGGGACGAGGCCCGGCGACGGTCCGCACCGGAGCGAGGGCACGGGACTCGTCCAGGCACAGCACGACACTGACCGCCGTGCCCCAGTCGCGGGCGGCGGCCTCGGCGGGTGTGACCCGCTCGACGCGCTCGCGCTCCGGGTCGCCCAGGGCGCTCGCCACGACGAGGACGCGCTCCGCTCCCCGGTGGACGAGCGCGGTGCCCAGCTCGGCGGGCCCGGACCCCGGACCGGTCAGCAAGGCCACCTTGGGCTGCGACCGGCAGATCTGGACAGCCGTACGCAGGTCACGGCCGTGCGCGCTGACCACCACCGCGTCGTCCCAGGGCAGCCCGAGCCGGGCGAAGGCGGTCGCCACGGACGAGACGCCGGGGCGCACGTCCAGCCGCTCCGCCCCGAACCGCTCGGCCAGCGCCCGTACGATCCCGAAGAACCCGGGGTCGCCCGAGGCGAGCACCACGACCGGGCCGCCGAGCGCCCCGTCGTCCGCGTACCGCTCGATGCGGTCGAGAGCCGGTGCCAGCGGTCCGAGGACCACCCGCTCGGCCCGCTCGGGCAGCCCGGCCGCCGCCAGATGGCGACCGGCACCCACGACCAGCCCGGCCCCCGCGAGCACGCCCCGGGCGTCCGGGGACAGCGGCGCCCCCGTGCCCGTACCGACGACGGTGATCACCACGGAGCGGTCCGCCGGGACGACGGACTCCCCCTCCGCGCCGACGGACTCCCCTTCCGCGCCGACGACGTCGACGCTCACGACGCGGGACCCTGCGCACTGCCCCGGCGCGCCGCGCGCAGCTCGGCGCGCGCCTGCGGGTCGGCCTTGCGGAAGCCGTGGAAGTGGCCGGGGTGGTAGAGGTGCGAGCGGGTGCCGCTCGCGTCGAGCGCCGGGCCGACCAGGAAGAGGGTGTGCTTCCAGAGCTTGTGCTCCTTGACGGTCTCCTCCAGCGTGCCGATCGTGCACTTCACGATCAGCTCCTCCGGCCAGGTCGCCTGGTAGGCGACCACGACCGGCGTGGTCGTCGGATAGCCGCCCTCCAGCAGCTCCCGCACGAGCTGGCCGCTGCGGGCCGCCGACAGGAACAGCGCCATCGTCGTGCCGTGCCGCGCGAACTCCCGTACGTCCTCACCGGGCGGCATCGGCGTCTTGCCGCCGCCGAGCCGGGTGAGGATCACGGACTGCGCCACCTCGGGGATCGTCAGCTCGCGCTGCGCGAGCGCGGCCACCGCGGAGAAGGACGAGACACCGGGCACGATCTCCGTCTCGATGCCGAGCTCGGCGCACCGGTCGACCTGCTCCTGCGTACCGCCCCACAGGGCCGGGTCGCCGGAGTGGATCCGCGCCACCCGCAGGCCCTCGGCCCGGGCCCGCTCGTACACGGCGACGACGTCCTCCAGCGACATCGTCGCGGAGTCGAGGATCTCGGCGCCCTCGCGCGCGTGGTCGAGGACCTCGGCCTGCACCAGGCTCGCCGCCCAGATCACGACGTCGGCGTCGGCGATGGCGCGCGCGGCGCGGAACGTCAGCAGGTCGGCGGCGCCGGGGCCGGCACCGACGAAGGTCACTTTGCCGGTGGGGGCATCGGCCATGGGAATCGGTCCTCTCCTACGAAAGATCTCGGGTGCTGCGACAGGTTCAGTGGGCGCGGGGCCGTCGCCGGAGGTGCGCGAACGGGCGTTGATCGGATAGCAAGGGCCTATGGCGGTCCTCGTCGCGCTCGGCGCGTTCCTGATGACGCTGGCCGGTGGCTGGACGGCACAGCGGGTGACCGACCGTCGCCATCTGGTCCTCGGCCTGGCCGGCGGCCTGATGCTCGGCGTGGTCGGCCTCGACCTGCTCCCGGAGGCGCTGGCCGCGGCGGGCACCGAGGTGTTCGGTGTGCCGGCCGCGCTGCTCCTCTTCGTGGCCGGTTTTCTGCTGGCCCATCTGGTCGAACGCCTGCTGGCCCACCGCCAGGCCGCGCACGGCGGCGAGGAGAACGACGGACGCGCGCCCGAGGTGGGCCTCACGGCGGCCGGTGCCATGGTCGGCCACAGCGCGATGGACGGCGTCGCGATCGGCGCCGCCTTCCAGGTCGGCGGCGGCATGGGGCTCGCGGTGTCCCTCGCGGTGATCGCCCACGACTTCGCGGACGGCTTCAACACGTACACGATCACGAGCCTGTACGGGAACGCCCGCCGCAAGGCCCTGCTGATGCTGTACGCGGACGCGGCGGCCCCCATGATCGGCGCCGCTTCCACCCTCTTCGTCACCATCCCCGAGCCGCTGCTCGGCGGCTATCTCGGCCTGTTCGGCGGCGCGCTCCTCTACCTCGCCGCCGCCGAGATCCTTCCGGAGGCGCACCACGAGCACCCCGCCCGCTCGACCCTGCTGTGCACGGTCGCGGGCGTGGCCTTCATCTGGCTGGTGGTGGGCATCGCGTCCTGAGCCGGTGTGGGCCGCCGGGCCGGCCGGGCGGCCCGGGCGGCCCGGACGGCCCGGGCGCGCCGAGCCCGTGCGGGACGCCGCGCGGGCCGGAGCCGCACGGTGGGCGCGGGTCACAGCTTGCCGCCGCGTTTCCCGTCGCGGCGCGCGGGCGCGATGAGCGTCGAGAGGTAGGGGAGCGGCTCCCCGTCGAGTTCGCCCGCCGGCCGGATCGACTCGTCCTCGAGGCCGAGCGCCGAACCCCAGACGGCGTCGTCGATCCGCCCGCTGTCCCGCAGTGCCTCGGCGACCTCCCGGGCCTGCCGCCCGAACTTGTACGCCACCACCGTGCCCGGCCCGTTCAGCGCGTCCTTGAGCACGGCGGCCCCCGCGGTCACCGGGACGAGCGTGAGCGGCTCGGTCCCCTCGGTGAGAACGGCCCCCGACCGCGCGGCGAGGTCCTGCATGGCGGTGATGCCCGGCACCGTCTCCACGACCGTGCCGGGAACCAGCTCCCCGATGGTGTGGGCGAGATAGGTGAAGGTCGAGTACACGTTGGGGTCGCCGATGGTGGCGAAGGCGACCGTGGCGTGCCGGCCGAGAAGGTCCGCGACCCGCGCGCCGGCGGCGTCCCAGGCGGCCTCGCGCCGGCCCCGGTCGCTCCGCTCGTTGAGCGCGAACACGACCCGCAGGACCTTCTCCCCGGGCACGTAGTGCAGGACGGTCGCCTCGGCCCGCCCCCGCTCGCCCGTGTCCATCACGGGGACGACGACGACCTCCGCGGCGCGCAGAGCGTTGACGCCCTTGACGGTCACCAGCTCCGGGTCGCCGGGGCCCACCCCGACTCCGATCAGCTTGCTGCTCATGACGTCAGGCACCTCTCCACGAACCGACGGGCCACACCGGGCTCGGACGCCCAGTGCGTGTGCAGATAACTCGCGTGCACGCCGTGCTGCACGAATCCTTCGACGCGCCGCTCGGGGGCGCGCACCCCCCAGGCGGGAGCCGCCCCGGCGCCGGGCTCCACGACGGTCCGGTGGAACTCGTGCCCGCGCATCCGGGTGCCGGCCGCGGCGAGCACGCTGTCACTGACGGCCACGGCGTCCCGGTAGCCGAGGGTGAGCCGCTCGTGCATCCGGGCCTCCGCGTCGATGACCCCGCACATGGGCCGCCCGTCCAGTTCCCGGGCCAGGTACAGCAGTCCGGCGCACTCGGCCGCGACCGGCGCCCCGCCGAACGCCAGCTCGGCCACCGCCTTGCGCAGCGGTTCGTTGGCGGACAGCTCGGGCGCGTACACCTCGGGAAATCCGCCGCCGATGACCAACCCGCCGGCTCCGTCGGGCAGTTGCTCGTCCCGGAGTGGATCGAAGGTGACGACCTCGGCCCCGGCGGCGGTGAGCAGTTCGGCGTGTTCGGCGTAGGAGAAGGTGAACGCCGGGCCACCGGCGACGGCCACCACCGGCGCCCGCTGCCCGGCCGAGCGGGTCGGATGGTCGGTGAACGCCTCCCCGCCCGCGGCGGCCACCAGTGGCCCCCGCTTCCCGGTCGAGCGAGTCCGGTGGTCGTGGGTGGGCAACGCGACGGCCTCGGCGGCGTCCCAGGCCGCACCCGACAACGCACCGGCACTCCGCGCCAGCGCCGCCAGCGCGTCCAGGTCGCACCCTCGGGCGACCTGCGCGGCCATCGCCGCGACGGCCGAGACGGCCTCCGCCCGCCGCTCGGCGACCGGCACGAGACCGAGGTGCCGCGACGGCGTGTCCACCTGCGGCGCCCGCCGCAGCACCCCCAGCACCGGTACCCCGGACGCGTCCAGCGCCTCCCGCAGCATGGACTCGTGCCGGTCGGACCCCACCTTGTTGAGGATGACGCCGGCGACCCGCACCTCGGGATCCCAGGAGGCGAACCCGTGCACCAGCGCGGCCACGGACCGCGACTGCGAGGACGCGTCGACGACCAGCACCACCGGCGCCCGCAGCAGCTTCGCCACATGGGCCGTGGACGCGAGTTCGCCTTCGCCCGCGGCCCCGTCGTACAGCCCCATCACGCCTTCCACGACCGCGAGATCGCACCCGCGCGCCCCGTGCGCGAACAGCGGCCCGATCAGCTCCGCGCCGCACAGGTAGGCGTCGAGATTCCGCCCCACGCGCCCGGTGGCGAGCGCGTGATACCCGGGGTCGATGTAGTCCGGCCCCACCTTGTGCGGGGACACGGCGAGCCCCCGCGAGGCGAAGGCGGCCATCAGCCCCGTGGCGACGGTGGTCTTGCCGCTGCCCGAGGAGGGCGCGGCGATGACCAGCCGGGGAACGGAGGACGTCACCACTCGATGCCCCTCTGGCCCTTCTGGCCGGCGTCCATCGGATGCTTGACCTTGGACATGTCGGTCACGAGATCGGCGAGGTCGACCAGCTTCTCCGGGGCGTTGCGGCCGGTGATCACCACGTGCTGGGTGCCCGGCCGGTCCCGCAGCACCGCGACGACCTCGTCGGTGTCGATCCATCCCCAGTGCATCGGGTACGCGAACTCGTCGAGCACGTACAGCTGGTACGTCTCGGCGGCGAGGTCCCGCTTGACCTGCTCCCAGCCCTCGCGGGCCTTCTCCTCGTTGTCCATCTGGGCGTCGCGCTGGACCCAGGACCAGCCCTCGCCCATCTTGTGCCAGTCGACGGTGCCGCCCTCGCCGGAGGCGCCGAGCACGCGCAGCGCGTTCTCCTCGCCGACCTTCCACTTCGCCGACTTGACGAACTGGAACACCCCGATGGGCCACCCCTGGTTCCAGGCGCGCAGCGCGAGCCCGAACGCGGCGGTGGACTTGCCCTTGCCGATCCCCGTGTGCACGACGACCAGCGGCCGGTTACGACGCTGACGGGTCGTCAGGCCGTCCTGCGGTACGACACTCGGCTGTCCCTGCGGCACTACGCGGCCCTCCTCGAAGTCCCCTGCACATCCCGCACGAGCCCGGCGATGGAATCCGCCCGCAGCGCGTCCAGCGTCACCGGCGTACCGCCCAGTTCCCCCGCCAGCCGGCCCGCGAGCCCGAGCCGTACCGGCCCCGACTCGCAGTCGACGACCACCGAGGCGACCCCGTCGGCGGCGAACAGCCGCGCCGCCCGTTCGGCCGTGGCGACCGGCTCGGCCCCGCCCGTGGCACGCCCGTCGGTCACGACGACGACCAGCGGACGCCGGGCGGCGTCCCGCAGCCGCTCCACCCGCAGCACCTCGTGCGCCCGCAGCAGCCCGGCCGCGAGCGGCGTCCTGCCGCCCGTCGGCAGGGACTCCAGCCGGGCCGCGGCGGCGTCCACCGAGGAGGTGGGCGGCAGCGCGACCTCGGCGGCCGACCCGCGGAAGGTCACCAGGCCCACCTTGTCGCGCCGCTGATAGGCGTCGAGCAGCAGCGACAGCACGGCACCCTTGACGGCGCTCATCCGCTGCCGCGCCGCCATCGACCCGGAGGCGTCCACGACGAAGAGCACGAGGTTGCCCTCCCGGCCCTCGCGCGTCGCCTGCCGCAGATCGTCCCGCCGTACGACGAGCCCACGTCCCGACCGTCCCCGCGCCAGCTGGTGCGGGGCGGCGGCCTGGACGGTCGCCGCCAGATGCAGCTTGGTGAGCGTCCCCCGGGGACGCCGCGACCCGGTCGTCCGGCCGTGCTCGGTGCGCGCGCGCGAACGCCGCCCGGCCGCGCCCTCACCGAGCCCGGGCACGCTCAGCGTCTTCGTGCGAAAGGGTTCGGCGGCCCGTACGGGCGACTGCTCGCCGGCGCCCTGCCCGGCCGGGGCCTGCCCGTCGTCCGACGGCTCACCCTGCGCGGGGACGTCACCGGCGGGGGAGCCGTCGTCCGGCCCGTCCTGCGGCGGCTGTCCGCCGCCACCGGGACCGTCCGGATCCGGGTCGGGGTCCGGCTCGTCGTCCGGCCCGCCGTCCGAGCCGCCGAACTCCTCCAGCGTCTCGTCGAGCCTGTCCTCGTCGAGTCCCGGCGCGTCGAAGGGGTTGCGCCGCCGCCGGTGCGGCAGCGCGAGCAGCGCCGCCTGCCGTACGTCCTCGGCGATCACCTCGGTCCGTCCCGCCCACGCGGCGAGCGCGGTCGCGGTCCGCGCCATCACGATGTCGGCACGCATGCCGTCCACCTCGAAGGCGGCGCAGGTCGCCGCGATCTGCCGCAGCGGCCCGTCGCCGAGCCGCACGGAGGGCAGCAGCGCGCGGGCCGCCACGATCCGGGCCCGCACGGCGGACTCCTCGTCGGCCCAGCGCGCCGCGAAGGCCGCCGGATCGTCGTCGTGGGCGAGCCTGCGCCGGACGACCTCGACCCGCTGGTCGGGCTCCCGCGAGGCGGCGACCTCGACCGTCAGGCCGAACCGGTCGAGCAACTGCGGCCGCAGCTCGCCCTCTTCGGGGTTCATCGTCCCGACGAGCAGGAACCGCGCGGCATGCCGTACGGAGACACCCTCGCGTTCGACGTACGAGGCGCCCATCGCGGCCGCGTCCAGCAGGAGATCGACCAGGTGGTCGTGGAGGAGGTTGACCTCGTCCACGTACAGGATGCCGCGGTGCGCGTCGGCCAGGAGTCCGGGCTCGAAGGCCTTCACGCCCTCCGAGAGCGCCCGCTCGATGTCCAGGGCGCCGACCAGCCGGTCCTCGGACGCGCCGACGGGCAGCTCGACCATGCGGGCCGGACGGGTCGTGGACGCCTCCACCTCGTGCGGCCCGTCGGGGCAGCCGGGGTCCGGGGCGGCCGGATCGCACGAGAAACGGCACCCGGTGACCACGTCGACGGCCGGCAGGAGCGCCGACAACGCGCGGACGGCCGTCGACTTGGCGGTGCCCTTCTCGCCTCGGACCAGCACGCCGCCGACGGCGGGTGACACGGCGTTCAGCAGCAGCGCGAGCCGCAGGTCGTCCTGGCCGACCACGGCCGTGAACGGGAACGGGGTACTCACTGGTCGTCGCCCTCCAAGTCGCCTTCGAGCTCCAGATAGGTGGCGCGCAGCCGCTCCAGCGTCTCCGCGTCCGGCTCGGCCCACAACCCGCGGTCGGCGGCCTCCAGGAGCCGCTCGGTGATACCGCGCAGCGCCCACGGGTTGGACTTCTTCATGAAGTCCCGGTTCTCCGCGTCGAAGACGTACTCCGCGCTGAGCTTCTCGTACATCCAGTCGTCCACGACCCCGGCCGTGGCGTCGTACCCGAAGAGGTAGTCGACGGTCGCCGCCATCTCGAAGGCGCCCTTGTAGCCGTGCCGGCGCATCGCGGCCATCCAGCGCGGGTTGACCACCCGGGCGCGGAACACGCGGTGCGTCTCCTCGCCGAGCGTGCGGGTCTTCACCTGGTCGGGCACGGCCGAGTCACCGACGTACGCCTCCGGGCTCGCGCCCGTCAGATGGCGCACCATCGCGACCATGCCGCCGTGGTACTGGAAGTAGTCGTCGGCGTCCACGAGGTCGTGCTCGCGGGTGTCGACGTTCTTCGCGGCGACCGCGATGCGCTTGAACGCGGTCTCCATGTCACCGCGCGCCGCCCGTCCGTCGAGCCCGCGCCCGTAGGCGTAGCCGCCCCACACCGCGTACACCTCGGCGAGGTCGGCGTCCGAGCGCCAGTTGCGGGCGTCGATCAGCGGCAGCAGACCGGCGCCGTACGCGCCCGGCTTGGAGCCGAAGATACGGGCGGTCGCGCGCCGCCGGTCACCGTGCTCGGCGGTGTCCTCGTCGGCGTGCTTGCGCACGTAGTTCCGGTCGGCGGGCTCGTCCAGCTCGGCGACCGCGCGCACCGCGTCGTCGAGCAGCCCGACGACGTGCGGGAACGCGTCCCGGAAGAAGCCCGAGATACGGACCGTGACGTCGATGCGCGGGCGGCCGAGCTCGTCGAGCGGGACGATCTCGAAGCCGGTGACCCGGCGCGAGGCGTCGTCCCACACCGGGCGGCAGCCCAGCAGCGCGAGGATCTCCGCGATGTCGTCGCCCTGGGTGCGCATGGCGGACGTGCCCCAGACCGTCAGTCCCACGGACGTCGGGTAGGCGCCCGTGTCCTGCAGATACCGCTGGACGAGAGAGTCCGCGAGGGACTGCCCGACCTCCCAACTGAGCCTGGAAGGAATCGCCTTGGGGTCGACCGAGTAGAAGTTCCGGCCGGTCGGCAGCACGTTGACGAGTCCGCGCGTCGGCGAACCCGACGGACCCGCCGGGACGTAACCGCCGTTCAGCGCCTTGAGGATGTGCCCGATCTCGTCCGTCGTACGGGCGAGCCGCGGCACGACCTCGCGGCAGGCGAACTCCAGCACCGCGACGGCGTCGGGGAGTTCGACGCCCAGCACCTCGCGCACGAGCGCCGGGACGGTGGCCGTGTCCCAGCCACGCTCCTCCATGCCCAGCGCCGCCCGGCGGCACAGCTGCTCCAGCAGGTCGATCGCGTCGGCCGCCGTACGGGCCGGGCCCTCGACCAGGTCCGTCAGCTCGACGGGCACCTTCACCGGAGCGCCCGGCTCGGCGAGCAGTTCCTTCTCCACCAGGCCGAAGTACTCGGCGAGACAGGCCCGAAGACCCGGCAGCGCGTTCGCCGCGCCGCCCCACACCTGCGAGGCGCGCAGCACGGCGAGCACGAGGTTCACCCGCGGCTCGGCCTCCGGACCCCCGCCCAGGATGTGCAGGCCGTCGCGGATCTGCACGTCCTTGATCTCGCACAGATAGCCGTCGATGTGCATCACGAACTCGTCGAAGTCGCCGTCGTCCGGCTGCTCGTCGACGTGCAGGTCGTGATGGAGCTCGGCGGCCTTGACGAGGGTCCAGATCTGCGCACGGACCGCGGGGGCCTTCGTCGGGTCCAGGTCGGACACGAGCGCGTACTCGTCCAGGAGTTGTTCGAGCTTGGCGAGGTCCCCGTAGGTGTCCGCGCGGGCCATCGGAGGTACGAGGTGGTCGACCACGGTGGCGTGCCCGCGGCGCTTCGCCTGGGTTCCCTCACCGGGGTCGTTGACGATGAACGGGTAGACCAGGGGGAGTTCGCCGAGGACGGCGTCGGGCGCGCAGCCGCCGCTGAGCCCGAGTCCCTTGCCCGGCAGCCACTCCATCGTGCCGTGCTTGCCCATGTGCACGACCGCGTCCGCGCCGAAACTGTTCTCCAGCCAGCGGTAGGCCGCCATGTAGTGGTGCGAGGGCGGCATGTCGGGGTCGTGGTAGATCGCGATCGGGTTCTCGCCGAAGCCGCGCGGCGGCTGGATCATCACGACGACGTTCCCGAACTCCAGGCAGGCCAGCACGATGTCGTCGCCGTCGATGTAGAGCGAGCCCGGCGGCTCGCCCCAGGCCTCCAGCATGCCCTCGCGCAGCGCGGGGTCGAGCGTCTCGAACCACGCCCGGTAGTCCGCGAGCGGCACGCGCGCCGGAGCGGCGGCGAGCTGCTCCTCGGTCAGCCACTCGACGTCGTGACCGCCGGCCGCGATGAGCCGGTGGATCAACTCGTCGCCGTTGTCGGGGTATTCGGTGAGGGCGTAGCCCGCGTCCCGGAGCGCGTCGAGGACCCGTACGGCGGAGGCGGGCGTGTCCAGGCCGACCGCGTTGCCGACCCGCGAGTGCTTGGTCGGGTAGGCGGTGAAGACGATGCCGAGCTTTTTCTCCGCGTTCGGCTTGTGCTTCAACAGGGCGTGCCGCAGGGCGATTCCGGCGACGCGCGCGGCCCGCTCGGGGTCGGCGACGTACACCGGGACGTCGTCCGGACCCTGCTCCTTGAAGGAGAACGGCACCGTGATGAGGCGGCCGTCGAACTCCGGGATCGCGACCTGCATCGCCGCGTCCATGGGGGACAGGGCCGCGTCCGAGGCGTCCCAGGCGCTCTTCGACGAGGTCAGGCAGAGCCCCTGGAGGACGGGGATGTCGAGGTCGGCGAGCGCCCCGATGTCCCAGGCCTCCTCGTCGCCGCCCGCGGACGCCTCGGAGGCGTGGGTGCCGCCCGCCGCGAGGACGGTGGCGACGAGCGCGTCGGCCCGGCCGAGGATCTCGTACAGGGCCGGGTCGGCTCCGCGCAGCGAACCGCAGTACACCGGGAGGGCGTTGGCGTCGCGTGCCTCGATCGCGTCGCACAGCGTGTCGACGAACGCCGTGTTCCCGGACAGCTCGTGGGCCCGGTAGAACAGCACGCCGACGGTCGGCCTGCCCTCGACGAAGGCGCGCTCGCCGTGGACACCGAACTCCGCCGACTTCCGCGGCTCCTCGAAGCCCTCGCCCGTGAGCAGCACGGTGTCGGAGAGGAACCGGGCCAGTTCGGTCAGGTTGGCCGGCCCGCCCTCGACGAGATACCGCAGCGCCTCCGCCACGACACCCGCGGGCACCGACGACTCGGCCATCAGCTCGGCGTCCGGGACCGACTCACCGCCGAGCAGCACGGTCGGGATGCCGGCCGACCTCAGGAAGGCCAGCCCGTCCTCCCAGGCTCGCTTGCCACCGAGCAGCCGTACGACGGCGAGGTCCGCGCCCTCGACGAGCGCGGGGAGTTCGCCCGCGACGTCCACCCGGGTGGGGTTGCCGATCCGGTAGGCGGCGCCGGAGGCGCGGGCCGCCAGCAGATCCGTGTCGGCGGTCGACAACAACAACACTGTGCTCATGCGGGCGCTCCCGGTGGAATGAAAGGCAGTCCTTGCGGCGCGCCCGACTCGATGAGCCGCCACAGCGCGTCCGTGTCCGCGTGTTCCTCGATCAGATCGCCGAGCCGGTCCAGCTGCTCCTCGCGCAGCGCCGCGAACGACGTGTCGGGGGCAGGCACGAAGCGGCGGCCCGCGGCGGCGGCCACCTCGCGCAGGAAGGCCCGCCGGAAACCGTCCGACTCCAGGGAGCCGTGCCAGTGCGTGCCCCAGACGGAGCCGACCCGGCAGCCGTCCAAGAAGGGGGTACCCCCGGTGACCTCGGCGACGCCGTGATGGATCTCGTACCCCTCGACGTGCTCGCCGAGGGCCTCGCCGACCGGCCGCGTCAGGGTCTTCTCCCGCGCGAACCGCACGCGTACGGGGAGGAGTCCGAGCCCGTCGACATGGCCGGCGCGCGACTCGACCTCGTCCTCGATGTGCTCCCCGAGGAGTTGGAAGCCGCCGCAGATGCCGAGGACGGGCCGTCCCTCGGCGGCCCGGCGCGCGATCGCGTCCGCGAGGCCGCGCTCGCGCAGCCACTGGAGCGCCTTCACCGTGCCCCGGGTCCCGGGCACGACGACCAGGTCCGCGTCGGCCAGTTCCTCGGCGCGGTCCACGAACCGCACGACGATGCCCGGTTCGGCGGCCAGCGCGTCCACGTCGGTGAAGTTCGACATCAGCGGGATCGCGCAGACGGCGACCCGCAGGATGTCCTCGCCGACGGGGGAGGAGACGGCCGACTCGCGGACCGCTCCGCGCAGGGACACCCTCAGCCCGTCCTCCTCGTCGATGCCCAGACCGTGCTGGAAGGGCAGCACGCCGTAGGTGCGCCGCCCGGTGAGGCCGTGCAGCATGTCGAGGCCGGGCTCCAGCAGGCTGACGTCTCCGCGGAACTTGTTGACGAGGAACCCGGCGACGAGCGCCTGGTCCTCGGGCGACAGCAGGGCGACCGTCCCGAAGAACGAGGCGAACACACCGCCCCGGTCGATGTCACCGACGACGAGCACGGGAAGCCCCGCGTTCCGAGCCACCCCCATGTTCACGATGTCGGTGCGCCGCAGATTGATCTCGGCCGGACTGCCGGCTCCTTCACAGATCACCGCGTCATACGTGCCCCGCAACTGAGCCAGACAGTCGAGGACGGTCCCGAGGAGTGCTTCCTGGCGCCCCCCGCGCAGCCTTTCGCCGGGGGACCCGGCGCCCGGCAGCGGTTCCGCCGCGGACCCGGACGTCCCGAAGAAGCCGCGCGCGCTCATCTCGCCCACCGGACGGCCCATCAGGACGACCTGGCTGCTGCGGTCGCTGCCCGGCTTGAGCAGCACGGGATTCATCAGCGCGGTCGGCTCCACCCGGGCGGCCTGCGCCTGCATGGCCTGCGCCCGCCCGATCTCGGCTCCCTCGCGCGTCACGAACGAGTTCAGGGACATGTTCTGCGCCTTGAACGGCGCGACCTTGACGCCCTGGCGCACCAGCCACCGGCAGATCCCGGCGGTCACGACGCTCTTGCCCGCGTCGGAGGTGGTCCCGGCGATCAGCAGCCCGCCGCTCATGCGGTGCGCCCCTTCCTGGTGAGCAGAACCGTGAGCAGAAGCCGTCCGGCGGCGCTCACGCCGAGCGCGAGCCAGCCGACGCGCCGGGAGAGCCGTACGGCCCGTTCGATGTCGTGGAGGTGGACGGCGCGCCCCGCCTCGTTGAGCACGGGCCGGTGCTCGACCCGTCCCCCGTACGCGAGCGTGCCGCCGAGCCGTACGCCGAGCGCGCCCGCGAACGAGGCCTCCACGGGCCCGGCGTTGGGGCTCGGATGCTTGCGGGCGTCCGCGCGCCAGGCGCGCACGGCGCCGCGCGCGTCGCCCCCCGCCGCGGCCGCGAGGACGGCGGTCAGCCGGGCTCCCGGCCAGCCGGCGACATCGTCGAGCCGGGCGGAGGCCCAGCCGTAGCGCCGGTACCGGGGGGACTTGTGGCCGACCATGGCGTCGAGCGTGTTCACGGCGCGGAAGGCGACGAGCCCCGGCACACCGCCGACGGCGCCCCAGACCAGAGCGCCCACCACGGCGTCGGAGGTGTTCTCGGCGACGGACTCGACGACGGCACGCGCGACGCCGTCGGCGTCCAGTGCCTGCGGGTCACGCCCGCACAGATGCGGCAGCCGTTCCCGGGCGACCTCGACGTCACCGGCCGCGAGCGCGCCGGCGACGGCCCGCGCCTCACGGCCGAGGGAGGTCCCTCCGACGACGGCCCAGGTGGCGGCGGCGGTCAGCGCGACGGAGGCGGCGGGTGAGGTACGGACGGCACGGCGCGCGAGCGCGGCCAGTCCGGTGGCACCGCCCACGCAGAGCGCCGTGTGCAGCGCGCCCCGCCCGCGGTCGTCCCGCCACAGCGCCCGTTCCACGGACGCGGCGGCCCGCCCGAACGCGGCGACCGGATGCCCCCGGCGGGGATCACCGAGCAGCAGGTCGCCGAGGAGGCCGGCGGCGGCGCCGTACGCGAAGACGCGATCGGCACGCACGGGGTCAGCCGGCCGTGGGGTGGAGTGGAACCCTCGTACTCAGCGAAATGGGCAACGGGCAGCCGCGCATGGCGATATGTCCTCACTCAGGGTGTCCACGCCCTGGTTCGACGAGACCGGCGGTGAGAGTTCCTGGCTCCCGGGGAGTTTCTTCCCCGATGACAGTGGCGGGACCGCGCCGGATTCGCACCGGCTTCCTCTCATGCCGCCGTACTTGGCTCCGGCAGTCCACCACGGGGCGAGAACGGCCGTCAACTGGCTGTTGACCTGCGGAGGGAGAGTGTGCGAAGGCCCACATACGCGTGGGGTGCGGGACGGTGATCCGTCC
>NZ_JBHWVI010000106.1:0-28996 GCF_042737005.1 Streptomyces sp. NPDC060027 | reverse complement strand
CCGCCGCCTACCGGACCGCCACCCTCACCCTGACCGAAACCACCCGCGACAACGAATCACTGACCCTGCAGATCCCCAGCGACGGCAGCCAACGCAACCTGCGCACCATCCTCGACCGACTCGACACCGCCGGCATCGAAGCCGACGAACTGACCGTGCACACCCCCGACCTCGACGACGTCTTCTTCGCCCTCACCAGCAACACCACCCTCCCCAACCAACAACCCAACCAGCCGAACCAGCAGCCCAACCCGCCCAAGGAGACCGTCCGATGAGCACCCTCTCCCTCGCCGTACGCGACTCGACCACGATGCTCCGCCGCAACCTCCTGCACGCCCGCCGCTACCCCTCCCTCACCCTCAACCTGCTGCTCACCCCCGTGATGCTCCTGCTGCTGTTCGTCTACATCTTCGGCAACACCATGAGCGGTGGCGCGGGCCGCTCCGCCTACATCGCCTACATCGTGCCGGGCATCCTGCTGATGACCATCGGGTCCACCGTGGTCGGCACCGCGGTGTCCGTTGCCACCGACATGAACGAGGGCATCATCGCCCGCTTCCGCACCATGGCCATCCACCGCGGAGCCGTGCTCTTCGGGCACGTCGTCGGCAGCGTGCTGCAGGCGATCGTGAGCGTGGTCCTCGTCGGCGCGGTCGGCGTCGCCATGGGCTTCCGCTCCACGGACGCCACCGTTCTGGAATGGCTGGCGGCGTTCGGGCTGCTCGCGTTCTTCGCCCTGGCGTTCACCTGGATCGCGGTCGGCATGGGCATGGGCAGTCCCAACGCCGAGGCGGCCAGCAACAGCGCGATGCCGCTGATCCTGCTGCCCCTCATCTCCAGCGCCTTCGTCCCCCTGGACTCCATGCCGGGCTGGTTCCAGCCGATCGCCGAGTACCAGCCCTTCACCCCCGCCATCGAGACCCTGCGCGGACTCCTCCTCGGCACCGAGATCGGCAACAACGGCTGGATCGCCCTCGTCTGGTGCCTGGCCCTGAGCGTCCTCGGCCACCGCTGGTCGAAGGCACAGTTCGACCGCGACCCCGAATAGACGCCATGGCAACGCGTCCCGCCACCCGCGGACAGGGACCAGGACAGGGGCAGGGGCAGGGGCAGGGAAACGCGGAAGGGGTGCCACTCCGGAGAGTGGCACCCCTTCTTACTTACTCGCATCCTCCGGTCGGTCACCCGGCCGGGGTCGGTACCAGCTGGGTCAGTGCCCGGCCGGGTCAGTACCAGGCACTGCAGATGGTCCGGTGACCGCTGGTGTCACCACATGCCCGCACCTTGTGCGGCGAGCCGTCGTACAGCAGGTCGTTCTGCGGCGTCTGCGTGGACCTCGACGAGTTGGTCGTGTACTGGCGCGCGGTCCAGCTGCTCCCGCCGTTGATCGAGTCGTCCAGCCACACCCGCGCGTGGGAGGCGCTGGCGCTGCCGGAGATGATCCCCTTGACGTAGTCGTGCCCGTCCGGACACCGCCAGACCTGAAGGATGACCGTGTCCCCGCTGCCCGAGGCCGTCCTCTGCTTCGAGTACGTGCAATCCCCGGTGCCGTACGCGCTCGCCGTACCGCTGGTGGCCACCACGCCGCCGACAGCCACGGCGAAAGCTATGGCGATTCTGGCGATCGTCTTCTTCATTTCGCACCCCGTTCCTTCGTCACGCATCGCAGCGTGAACCCCTCGGGTCAAGTGAGGGGTTGTGCCCGATCCTATCCTTCAAGATCATCCGGCTGGACCCCGTGCGGTACGGGAGTCGCTCCGTGCGAGGGACCATCTGTCCGATTCAGCTGGGCCTTTGAAGGTGAGGAGAGGGGGCGGAGGGCGGTACACAGCAAGGGCGGGGGGTCCCACCGGTGCTCCGGCCGGCCCGCGCCGTCGAGTCCATCCCGGGTGCCATGCTCTGCCCCATGAACGCCGAAGAGTTCTGGAACCTGATCGAGCGGGCCCGCGACATGGCCGCCGACCTGGCCGACGCCGAGGACATCGCCGAGCAGGCCACCGTGCTGCTGGCCGGGTGCACCCCCCAGGACATCCTCGACGCCGAGCGGGTCCTGCGGGAGTTGACGGCCGCGTCCGACCGGGCTCCCCTGTGGACCGCGGCCTGGGTCATCAGCGGCGGCGGCCCCTGCTTCGACGAGGGTTTCGACTACTTCCGCGGATGGCTGATCGCCCAGGGCCGCGAGGTCTTCGAAGGCGCCGTCGCGGACGCCGACCGGCTGGCCGAACTCCCGGAGATCCGCGCGTCGGCGCCCGAGGGGATCGAACCCGACGGCGAGGGGATCCTCGGCATCGCCCAGGACGCCTACGAGAGAGCGACCGGCGCCGAACTGCCCGAGGACGCTTTCACCTTCGACCACCCCGCGGTCGGTCCGGACCTCGACTTCGACGACCGTGAGCGTATGAGCGCCCTGCTGCCCCGGCTCACCGCCCTGTACCCGGGCTGAACCGGGCCGGCCCGCGACCACGACGGTGGCCGAGTCGGTGGCCGCGTCGGTCGCCGAGCCGGTGGGGACGAGTTTGTCGTCCAGTCCTTCAGAAGCGGACGAGCCGGGAGAGATGAGGTGCACGCGGAAGGGGTGCCCCTCCGGAGAGAGACACCCCTTCTGACCTGCAACCTTCTGAACTGCTACGCGGTGGGTGTGGGATTTGAACCCACGGTGACTCGCGCCACGACGGTTTTCAAGACCGTTCCCTTAGGCCGCTCGGGCAACCCACCCCGCGCCGCCGGTGATCGATGGCGCGGGGACAAGAGTAACGGGTCGGATGCCCGACGCGGGGGTCAGCTGTCGCCCTCTCGGGAGGCGAGTGTGACGTCGGCCGTGTGGGTCTTGCCGTCGCGCGTGAAGGTGAGCTTGACGGTGTCGCCGGGCTTGTGGGTCCAGATCGCCCCGATGAGGGTCGGGCCGCTGTCGATCACCATGTCGTCGAGCTTGGTGATGACATCGCCGGGCTTCAGACCCGCCTGGGCGGCGGGTCCGCCGGACTCGACCGCGGCCGAGCCGCTCGCGCCCTGCTCGGTGATCTCCGCGCCGCCCGTGCCCTCGTTCAGGGAGACCGCAGCGCCGATCTTCGCGTACACCGGCTTGCCGGTCTTGATCAGCTGCTGGGCGACGTACTTGGCCTGGTTGACCGGGATGGCGAAGCCCAGGCCGATGGAGCCGGACTGGCCGGAGCCGCCGAGTCCGCCGCCGCTCGACGACTGGATCGCGGAGTTGATGCCGATGACCGCGCCCGAGGCGTCGAGGAGGGGCCCGCCGGAGTTGCCCGGGTTGATCGAGGCGTCCGTCTGCAGGGCGCTCATGTACGAGGCCTTGCTGCCGCTGCTGCCGTCGCTGGATGCCACCGGACGGTTCTTCGCGCTGATGATGCCCGTGGTCACCGTGTTGGAGAGGCCGAAGGGCGCGCCGATCGCGATCGTGGAGTCGCCGACGGCCACCTTGTCGGAGTCGCCGAGCTGGAGCGGCTTCAGGTCCGAGGGCGCGTTCTTCAGCTTGATGACCGCGACGTCGTAGCCCTGCGCGTGGCCGACCACCTCGGCGGCGTACTTCTTGCCGCTCGAGAAGGTCGCGGTGAGCTTGCCGCCGTCGACCGCGTCCGCCACCACGTGGTTGTTGGTGAGGATGTGGCCCTGCTTGTCGAAGACGAACCCCGTGCCGGTGCCACCCTCGCCGTTGCTGCTCTGGGCCTCGATGGTGACGGTGCTCGGCAGCGCCTGGGCGGCCACGTTGGCGACCGTGCCCGAGGCCCGCTTCACCTCGCCGCTGCTGCTCGGGGCGGAGACCGTCGTCGAGTCGGTGGAGTCGTCGTTGTTCTTGGCCAGGGAGTAGCCGAGGCCGCCGCCCACGCCACCGGCGACCAGCGCGGCCACCAGGATCGCGGCGACCAGGCCGCCGCGCCCGTTCTTCGGCTTCGGCTCGGGCTGCTGGTAGGAGGAGCCCCAGCCGCCGGCTCCCGAGCCACCGCCGTCGGCGTACGACGGAGTGGCGGGCGGCGGAGGCGGCCAGCCCGCCTCGGGCGCGGAGCCCTGGGCCCCGGCTTGCTGCCCGTAGGGGTCATGCCCCTGTCCGGCTCCGGCCGACGCGTACGCCGGCATGCCGGCGGGCGCCGACGCGTGCTCCGGTGCGCCGGGGGCGCTGGGCACCGCGGGGATCGGAGCCGTCGGCTCGCTCCCCGTATGCGAGGCGCCCTGCGCGGAAGCAGCGGGAGTTTCCACCGGCACAGGAGGTGCGGACGGGGCCGGGGGTACTGCGTTGCCCTCGTTCTCGGTGCTCACAGCTCTTCTCCTCGATCCACGGCTGTTGTTCTCGGTCGCACGCGGTCACGCCCACTCACATTTGTCGATGGCCCGGCGCGATGCAGCTGTGCATGTGCTTTTGTACGCCGACAGCTTTTCCCACGAGGCGTCAGGGCACCATAAGCGGTGGCTGTGCGTCCAAGACCATCCTTTATAACGGACCTTTAATGCCAAAGGGGTCGAATTGCGACGTATCTCACCTCACGCCCGCACCGCGACGGTGGCACCATGACGCGGTGACCCTCGCACGACAGCACCCGATTCAGGTCGTCGCCCACCGCGGAGCCTCCGAAGAGGCCCCGGAGCACACTCTGGCCGCGTACAAGAAGGCGATCGAGGACGGCGCGGACGCCCTCGAGTGCGATGTACGACTGACCGCCGACGGCCATCTCGTCTGTGTCCACGACCGCCGCGTGAACCGGACGTCCAACGGCCGCGGAGCCGTCTCCGCCCTGGAGCTCGCCGAACTCGCCGCCCTGGACTTCGGATCCTGGAAGAACCGCGACGAGTCGCCCGACTGGGAATACGCCCCCGGCGGTCTCGAGGACACCTCCGTCCTCACCCTGGAGAGACTGCTCGAACTCGTCGCCGACGCCGGCCGTCGCGTCGAGCTGGCCATCGAGACGAAGCACCCCACGCGCTGGGCGGGCCAGGTCGAGGAGCGGCTGCTGCACCTGCTGAAGCGCTTCGGCCTGGACGCCCCCCGGTCCGCCGACGATTCCCCGGTGCGTGTCATGAGCTTCTCGGCGCGGTCGCTGCACCGCGTCCGGGCCGCGTCCGCGACCCTGCCGACGGTGTATCTGCTCCAGTTCGTCTCACCCCGGCTGCGGGACGGACGACTGCCCGCGGGTGTCCGGATCGCGGGCCCCTCGATGCGGATCGTACGCAGTCACCCCGGGTACATCGAGCGACTGAAACGAGCCGGACACCAGGTCCATGTCTGGACCGTGAACGAGCCCGAGGACGTCGATCTCTGCGTTGAACTGGGCATCGACGCCATCATCACCAACCGCCCGCGCGCCGTGCTGCGTCAGTTGGGCCGCTGACCTGGCCTGCCGCAGGGCGGGCACCCCACGGAAAACACCAGGATCGCCCATCGAGAACCATCGAATATCGGCCACCCGATCACAGGGAGTGCTCCGGCGCGTTCGTTCCGCATTCGATCGTTACGAGTGCGTCAGCAGACGTTGATTGGCCGGTTTCCGGTCCAGTCCAAAGGGGCATTCACACCGTGGCGTGGGGCAAAGGAGGTCTCGGGGGTGGCGTTGGTGGTGGCACAGGAGGTGCCCACGTCGTCGAGCATGGCCGTACCTCATGGCCCTGCGGGCGTGGGGGAAGCAAGACACCGGATGCGTGATCAACTCCGCTCCGGCGGTGTGGCGGAAACGGTCATCGACGACGCCGTACTGATCCTTTCCGAACTGCTCAGCAACGCCTGCCGACATGGCAGGCCCCTGGGTGACGCCCTGGCGGGCGACGGCGACGTGCGCGCGACATGGCGCGTCGACCCGGCGGGACGGCTGACGGTCGAGGTGACGGACGGCGGTGGTCCGACCCGCCCCGTTCCCGCCACGCCCTCGGTCACCGCACGCGGCGGCCGCGGGCTGAACATCATCACGGCGCTGGCCAAGGACTGGGGTGTCCGGGACGACATCCACGGCGAGGTCACGGTGTGGGTGGTCATCCAGGACGACGTGGAAACGGCGCGCCGGCACGACGACTTCGCTACGCGCGTCGCGTCACCGAGGGTGTCCGGGATATCCGACCTGGACTTCACGGACGCCTTCGACGATCTGGACTGAGGCGTACGCCGACCGAAGTGCCGGGTCCAGGACGACGCGGTGCGTTGTCCACAGGATCCCGTCGGCCCCCGTACGAACGGCTAGGCTCGCGCCAGTACGAGACGAGCCGTGATCGGGAGACACCCACGATGGCCAAGAAGCGACCTCAGACGAAGGCCAAGCAGCCGCAGCCGAAGGACGGCGGCGAGATCCCGGTTGTCGGCGCTCGCGAGCCCTGCCCCTGTGGCAGCGGCCGCCGCTACAAGGCCTGCCACGGCCGAGCTGCCGCGCACGCCGTGACCGAGCTGGTGCACCGCCCGTTCGAGGGCCTGCGGGGAGAAGGGGACTGGATCGCGCTGCGCGAGCTGGTGCCCGCCGCGACGGTCGAGCTCAAGCTCAAGGAGAGCCTGCCCGAGGGCGTCCCCTCGGTCACCCTCGCCACCGTCCTGCCGATGGCGTGGCCCGCGCTGCGCCGCGACGACGGCTCGGTGCTGCTCGGCCTGCAGAACGACACGGCGTCCGGCGACATCAGCCGCGACCTCGCCGACACCCTCCAGCGCGCGCTCACCGCGCCGCCCGGCACCCCGGTCGAGGGCCGGCGCGCCCCGGCCGACGGTCCGCGGCTCCAGGACCTGCTCGACCCCGAAGGCACGTTCGAGCCAGTTGTGCACAGCGGCTTCGAATTCTGGGTCCCCGACGCGGAGAACGCGACGGCCGAGGTGACCGCCTCGCTGGAGCGGGCCAACGCCGCCGCCATCCCGACCGTGAAGCTCTCCGGGGTCGACGCCGCCTACTGGTGCGAGACGCCCGACAAGAACCACCTGCGCTGGGTCATGCCGTACGCGGAGGAGCAGCTTCTGGACGCCCTCGCGCGCCTGCACGCGGCGGGCCGTTCGAGCCTCGGGGAGGGTACCCGGCTGGTCGGCTCCTTCCGGGCGCACGGTCTCACGGTGCCGGTCTGGGACCTGCCGACCGGTGTCACCGCGGACGACATCGAGAAGCCGGCGGCCGAGTTCGCCGAGCGCCTCACCAGCGCTCTGGCCACGGACGCGCCGCTGACGGCGGACGAGCGCCGCGCGCGCGGGGGGCTCACCAACCGACAGGTGACGCTCAGCTGACACACAGCGGACCCACAGGCCCCGGAGACTGACCGACCGGTCAGCTGGTCAGGGTCTAGGAAACGGGTGACTCCTGTCACAACTCCCTGTTGTGACAGGTAAATCCGTGTCCGAATAGCCGAGATCGAATTTGCGAACCGCCGATCTCTTGTTACCGTTCGAGTAGCCCGGTTGCTGGTGCATCCCCCGTCGCCAGCAACCGGGTCTTTCCATGTGCGGAATTCCGTGCGCCGTCAACGGCCTTACTACTGGGCCGAGTTGCTCCCCGAGCGCAGCAGCAGCGGCCCGGCGGAGCCGGCGCCCTTCGCGAATTCCGCGACCGCCGTGTACGCCCCCGCGACCCCCGCCGTACGTTCCCTGGGCGTCTCGCACACCCCCGGATCGTCGTCCGCGTCCACCGCGCAGTTCATCTGCACCGTGCGGCCGCCGGGGCCCATCAGACTCAGTACGGAGCTCAGCGCGTCACCGGTGGCGTTGCGGTAGTAGGTACGCGCCCAGGTCTCCTCGCCCTGCGCCATGACACAGGTCTGCGCCTCGACGCCGTCGGGCGAGGAGAGCTCGGGACCGCACCGGGCGGCGGTCGCGAGACCGAGGCCGAGCAGCCGGGGAGAGCGCCCGGGCCGGGGCGCCGGCGGCCGGTCGTCCGCGCGAACCGTCTCGCGTACGGCCGTGGAGTCGCCGCCGCCCACGGAGCCGGCCGAAGCCACGGCCAGCGGCAGGGCGAGGACGAACGCCACGACACCTGCCAGCGCCACAAGTCGAACTCTTCGGGGGTCCGGCCCGCCGGGAGGCGGCGATGAGGCGCTGGGCCCCCCAGAATGACGCTGCATACGCGGACGATAACGAGCGGGGGCGGGCGCGCGGCTCACCGCGCGCCGGACGCCCCTACAACTCGGGCGCGCTCACACCCGTACGAGTGAGTGCCTCGACCACGGCGTCCACCACGGCCTCCACATCGGGCACCCAGGGGGCGGCCGAGCCGGGCAGCGGAGCGCGCTCCCAGCGGATCTGGCCCTGGCCCGTCTCGGACGGCGGCAGGGCGATGTAGCCGCCCTCTCCGTGGAAGCGCAGGGAGCCGGGAACGAAGTCCTTCGCGTAGAGGAGTTCGCCGAGCTGTTCCATGGAGTACGGGGCGACGAGGATCGCCCAGCGGGTGGGGGAGGCGACGACCGGGCCGAGGCGCATGCCGTTGCGGTCGAGGGCGTCGAGAGCACGGGCCGCCGCGAGGGCGGGCAGGCTCACCGCGCACGGGGCGCCGCCGCCGGTGGCCAGCACGATGGGTGCCGACGGCCGGTTGGTCCACCACCAGCGCACCATGCGCTCGTCGGTGGTGGCCGCGAGGAGGCCGGGGTCGAAGGGATGGGCGCCGGGCACCGTGCACTCCGGGTCGGGACATCCGCAGCGGGCACGCCCCTGCGGATCGGCCGCCACACCCGGGAGTACGGGCCACCGCCATTGGGTCGCGAAGGTCAGGGCCGCGCTGAGCATCTCAGGCCTCCCGTTGTTTCGCCTGGACAGGAGCCTGCGTCGCCTTCCGAGGATCTCGCGCATGAGCGCTCGTTCCTTTCCGTTGCACGCCTGGCAACACCGAGGATCACATCACACCATGTGTCGATCTCTTCACTGTGCGTACCTGCTGGCGCATCACACCCCTGTTGGAGACAAGGGGAACCCCTCTGGGCCGAGCATGTGGCTGCGTCCGCGCCCGTACTGCGTGTACCAACAGCATGGGCATGGCGTGGGGTGGCGGCGCCTGGCGTTTTGCGTCCCGCGTATTTCTTGCCGCCTCCGCCACGGGGAGGATGGGGCACGGTCGTCGGTGGTTAAGACGCCCGGGTCCGTCGCCAGGTTCCGGGCGGATCTCAACCACCCCTGGCCTTCACCGAGTACGTACCCATCACGACCGCTGTGACGCTCCGTCGAACGAGGCCAGTCGACCTCAATAAGCCGTTGCCCGAGTCAGTTTTAGGCCAACTTTGTTTTCCCGCAAGGGTTACCGACGGTCTCACGGACACCAGTAATCCCAGCAGGACAATGCTGGACATCCCCTCACGAGTACGTGTACATGTGGAGACACCGCTAGCGGCGCAGAACGACATGGGGGTTTGCGATGCTATTGAGCAATACGCACCGGTCGGAAAGCCGGACGTCATGAACGCCCCTCACCTTCCGAAAGTGGCTGGAATCGATTCAACGGTTCCTTCGCCCGCACACACTGTCGCGCCGACGCCTGCCCCCACGGGGGCCTCCTCGGCCGTCTCCCCGGTCGATCCCGGGGCCGTTCTCCAAGATCGTCTCGCGGGCTGGGTCTCGGATCTCACCACGCTCCACGAACTCACCGAGCGCCTGGCACGCACCGCGACACTGAGCGACGCACTGCAGGAAGTGCTGCGCGCCGGAGCCGCCCTCGTGGGCGCCCGGCGCGGTCTCGTCGTCATGGAACCCGGCGACGGACTGGGTCCCGACACCACCATCGGACTCGGCCTCGCCCGAGCGGATCTCGGCCACATCGAGACCGTGCCGCGCAGCTCCATGTCGTACGGGAAGATCCTGGACGGGCTGCCGGGCGGCGAGGGCGAGATCACCCAGCCGGACCTCCTGTCGGAGGACGGGCTCGACCCGCGCCACCGCGAGGTGGCCGCCCGTCTCGGCTACGCCGCGAGCTACGCGCTGCCGCTGTCCACCGAGGCGGCGGGCCGCCTCGGTGCCGCCGTCTGGCTGTACGACGAACCCGCCGAACCGGTGGAGCGCCAGCGTCACCTCATCGGCCTGTACGTCCGGTACGCCACGGAGCACCTGGCCCGGCTGCTGGAACTGGAACGCACGCGCACGGCCATGACCACGATCGCCGCCGAGCTGCTTCCCCCGCGGCTGCCCCGGGTCTCCGGCGTCCAGCTCGCCGCCCGGCACCGCACCGGCCCGCGCGGTGGCGGCGACTGGTACGACGCGCTGCCGCTGCCCGACGCCGCGCTCGGCCTCGCGGTCGGCTCCGTCAGCGGATCCGGCCCCAGCGCGATCGCCGCCATGGGCCGGCTGCGGGCCTCCCTGCGGGCCTACGCCGTCATGGAGGGCGAGGACCCCGTCGCCGTGCTCTCCGACCTCGAACTGCTGCTGCGGCTCACCGAACCGGCGCGCTCCGCGACCGCTCTCTTCGCCTACTGCGAGCCGGCCCTGCGCAAGCTCACCCTCGCCGGTGCCGGACACAGCCCGCCCCTGGTGATCGGCCCCCGGCGCACCGAGTTCGTGGAGACCTCCCTGTCGGCTCCCCTGGGCATGCTCGCCTGCTGGGAGGCCCCGAGTGTCGAACTGACCGCCGAGGCCGGCGAGACCGTGCTGATCTACACCGACGGTCTGCTGCACCGCACCGGCGATCCGATGGACCGTGCCTTCGCCCGGCTGCACGCGGCGGCGGCGAGTGTCCCGAGGGCCGTCCGCGACGACCCCGGCGCGATCGCCGACCACGTCCTGCGCTGTGTGCTGCCGGACGGCTTCGACGAGTCGGACTGCGACGAGGACATCGTCCTGCTGGCCGCCCGGTTCGAGTGAGGGAACGGACACCTCGTGTAACAGGCCTTCCGGCCCTGGGCCCCCTTCAGTACGACCGTACGATGGGAGGCGGTCCACAGTCGTATCTAGGAGGCAGACCGTGTCGGAGGCGCTCACCCCGGAGACCCCGGAAGCCGTGCTCGACGAAACCGCTGACGGTGAGGAAGAGCCGATCAAGCAGCGTAAGAACGGCCTGTACCCGGGCGTGTCCGACGAGCTGGCCGACAGCATGAAGTCCGGCTGGGCCGACACCGAGCTGCGGGGCCTCACCCCGATCGCGCAGGCCGAGTACACCGCGGCCCGCCGCGCCGCGCTCTCGGCGCGCTTCCCGGGCGAGCGCCTGGTGATCCCGGCGGGCAACCTGAAGACCCGCTCGAACGACACCGAGTACCCCTTCCGTGCCTCGGTCGAGTACGCGTACCTCACCGGCAACCTCACCGAGGACGGCGTCCTCGTGATGGAGCCGGTCTCCGAGGGCCACCGGGCGACGATCTACCTGCTGCCGCGCTCCGACCGCGAGAACGGCGAGTTCTGGCTGTCCGGGCAGGGCGAGCTGTGGGTCGGCCGCCGCCACTCCCTGACCGAGGCCGAGCAGCTGTACGGCATCCCGGCGTCGGACGTCCGCGAACTCGCGGCGGCGCTGAAGGAAGCCACGGGGCCCGTCCGGGTCGTGCGCGGCTACGACGCCGCCGTCGAGGCCGCCCTCACCGACAAGGTCACCCGCGAGCACGACGACGAACTCCGTGTCTTCCTCTCCGAGGCACGGCTCGTCAAGGACGAGTTCGAGGCCGGCGAGCTGCAGAAGGCCGTCGACTCCACCGTGCGCGGCTTCGAGGACGTCGTGAAGGTCCTCGACAAGGCCGAGGCCACCAGCGAGCGCTACATCGAGGGCACCTTCTTCCTGCGCGCGCGGGTCGAGGGCAACGACATCGGCTACGGCTCGATCTGCGCCGCCGGCCCGCACGCCTGCACGCTGCACTGGGTGCGCAACGACGGCCCGGTCCGCTCCGGCGACCTGCTGCTGCTCGACGCCGGTGTGGAGACCCACACCCTCTACACCGCCGACGTCACGCGCACGCTGCCGATCAACGGCACGTACACGGAGATCCAGAAGAAGATCTACGACGCCGTGTACGAGGCCCAGGAGGCCGGTATCGCGGCCGTCCAGCCGGGCGCCAAGTACCGCGACTTCCACGACGCCGCGCAGCGCGTGCTGACCGAGAAGCTCGTCGAGTGGGGCCTCGTCGAAGGGCCGGTCGAGCGCGTCCTGGAGCTCGGCCTCCAGCGCCGCTGGACTCTGCACGGCACCGGCCACATGCTCGGCATGGACGTCCACGACTGCGCCGCCGCGCGCACCGAGACCTATGTCGAGGGCACGCTGGAGCCGGGCATGTGCCTGACCGTCGAGCCCGGCCTGTACTTCCAGGCGGACGACCTGACCGTGCCGGAGGAGTACCGCGGCATCGGCGTCCGCATCGAGGACGACATCCTCGTCACCGCGGACGGCAACCGGAACCTGTCGGCCGGCCTGCCGCGCCGGTCGGACGAGGTCGAGGCCTGGATGGCGTCCCTCAAGGGCTGACATAGTGCCCGCGAGGGCTGATACGAGACTGATGGCCGGGCGCCCTCCAGGGTGCCCGGCCATCGGTGTGTCCAGGGGGCGGCGGTGGCCCCCGGACGTCGGCGCGCCCGCGGGCCCGGCGGTGCCCGCGGGTTTTCGGTGTGCCTGGGGGGCGGCTTTTCGTGGACGACGACTTCTGGTCCGGCGTCGGAGTGGACCTGCATCTGGAACCGGACGCGTCGGCCGGGCGCAGGGCCGGGCTCGAACGGGCTCTCCGGGACGCCGTCCGCACCGGACGGCTCAGCCCGGGCACCCGGCTGCCCGCGACCCGGCGGCTCGCCACCGAACTCGGCATCTCCCGGGGCACGGCGAAGGCGGCGTACGACCAGCTGATCGCCGAGGGCTATCTGACGGCACGGCAGGGCTCGGGCACCGAGGTGGCCCCGCTCCCGGCCGACGGCGCGGCGGCGGACGTACGGGCGCCACGCGCGCGTACGCCCCGTTTCGATCTGCGCCCCGGCAGCCCGGACGTCGGCACGTTCCCGGCGGCGGCCTGGCTGCGGGCGCTGCGCCGCGCCATCGCGACGGCGCCCTCCTCGGCGTACGACTACGGGGATCCCCGCGGCCGGATCGAACTGCGGACGGCGCTGTCGGGCTACCTCGGACGGGCCCGCGGGGTGATCGCGCCACCCGAGCGGATCGTCATCACCTCGGGCTACGTCCAGGCGCTCGCCCTCCTCACCCGTGTGCTGGACGGCGGGACGGTGGCCATGGAGGACCCCGGGCTGCCGTTCCACCGTGACGTGGTGCGCAGGAGCGGCGGAGCCGTCGTGCCGCTGACCGTCGACGAACACGGCGCCCGCGCCGACGACCTGGCCGCGCTCGGGGCGGACGCGGTCGTCGTCACCCCCGCGCACCAGTATCCGACCGGTGTCACGCTCCACCCCGAGCGGCGGCGGGCGCTCACCGACTGGGCCCGCACACGGGACGGGCTGATCATCGAGGACGACTACGACGGGGAGTTCCGCTACGACCGGCAGCCGGTCGGCGCCCTCCAGGGAATGGCCCCGGCCCACGCCGTCTACGTCGGCACGGCTTCCAAGACACTCGGCCCCGCCCTGCGCCTCGGCTGGATGGTGCTGCCCCCTCACCTGGTCGAACCGGTCGCCGACATCAAGCTGCACAGCGACCACCACACCGAGTCCATCGGCCAGTTGGCGCTCGCCGAGATGATCGAGAGCCACGCGTACGACCGTCACGTGCGCGCGTGCCGACTGCGCTACCGGCGCCGCCGCGACCAGCTCCTCGACCGGGTGGGGGCGCGCAGGAACGTGCGGGGGATCGCCGCGGGGCTGCACGCGTTGGTCGAGGTGGCGGACGAGTCGCGGGTCCTGGCGCGTGCCGAGGAGGAGGGGCTCGCGGTCGGGCGGCTGGGCGACCACTGGCACACACCGGGCGACGACCGGCCGCAGGGGCTGGTCGTCGGGTACGGAACGCCGCGCGAGCGGATGTATCCCGAGGCCCTGGAGGTGCTGGGGCGGGTGTTGACGGGGGACGAGGGGCGCCGGGGCGGGCCGGTGTGATCCGGAGCGGGCCGCCGAACGGGGTGGTCCGGACCGGACTCGGTGATGAATTGGACCATCGAAAGGCTCGGTGAATGGGCCTGCCGATCGGTCCATCCGGCTCGTAGCGTCGAAGCCATGACGCATCGCGCCGCACGATCCGCAGAGTTCGCGCAGAGCAACGCTCCGGACATCTCCTCGCGGAAGACCTCGTACGGGGCCTCCGCCGACGATGCCTCCGCCCATGCGGCCACTTCGCACGAGGCCGCTTCACCGGTGGCGGCGGCGCGTGACCTCGCGGGGGCTCGTACGCCGCGCGGCTCGGCCCGGGCAAGCCGCCTCGTCCCGCCCTCCGGTCCGCGGCGGGTGCTAGCGCTCGCGCAGCTGAGCAACTCCGTGGGGGACGGCGCCTATTACGTGACGTCCGCGCTGTACTTCACGCACGTCGTCGGGCTGTCTCCCGGGCGGGTGGGGCTCGGACTGACCGTCGCCTGGGCGGTCGGCTCGCTGGTCGGTGTGCCGCTGGGCGGGCTCGCCGACCGTCGCGGACCACGCGGCACGGCGGTGCTGCTGGCGCTGGCGACCGCGACGGCGGTGGCGTCCTTCCTGGTCGTCCAGGGCTTCGTCGCCTTCGTGGTCGCGGCCTGCGCGTACGCGTCCGCGCAGTCGGGGCTCGGGGCGGCCCGGCAGGCACTGCTCGCCGCGCTGATACCGGCCGGCGAGCGCACCGGGCTCCTCGCGCATCTCCAGTCGACACTCAACGCCGGTCTGGCGGTGGGCGCGGGCCTCGGCGGTCTCGCCCTGCACGCCGGGACGCGGTCGGCGTACCTCGGGGTGTTCGCGCTCGACGCGGTGGGCTTCCTGGTGTGCGCGGCGCTGTTGTGGCGGCTGCCGTCGGTGGCGCCGACCCGCGGGGACCGGAAGGGGAATCGGGGGCTCGGTGTGCTGCGGGACCGCCCGTACGTGCTGGTCACGTTCCTCAACACCGTGCTGCTGCTGCGGATGCCGCTGCTCAGCCTCGGCATACCGCTGTGGATCACCGAGCGCACCGAGGCGCCCGCCTGGCTGGTGTCCGCGCTGTTCGTGCTCAACACCGTCGCGGTGATGGCCTTCCAGGTGCGGATGGCCCGGGGTGTCACGGACCTCGCCACGGCGACCCGCGCCATTCGCCGCTCCGGGATCGTGATGCCGGCGTCCTGCGCGGTGTTCGCCCTGTCGTCCGGTGCCTCCCCCTGGGTCGCGGCCGCCGTCCTCGTGGCGGGTGCGGTCCTCCAGGCCGTCGCCGAGATGCAGCAGTCCGCCGGCTCCTGGCAACTGGCCTTCGACCTGGCCCCGTCCGACCGTATGGGCGAGTACCAGGGCTTCTTCGGTACGGGGGTCACGGTGGCCCGCACCATGGGCCCCCTCGTCCTGACGGCGCTGCTGGTGGGCTGGGGGACACCGGGATGGCTGCTGCTGGGAGCTCTGATGGCCGGGGCGTCGTACGCGATGGGACCGGCGGCGCGGTGGGCGGCCTCCCGCGAGGCGGGGGCCGCGGGTCACCGGGCCGACGTCCGTCCCCGGAACGGCGGAGCCCGACGGACGCCGGTCACCGCGGCCACCCGGAACTGAACCTCGAAGCCCGCCGATGCCGGTTCGGTCTCCTCAGGCGACGCGGACCGGTGGGCCGGTCCTCACTGGCAGCGAATCCACGAACAGCGCCCCGGCGAGCAGGGCGCCGCTTCCCCGGGGGCTCCACGCGCGCGCGTGGAGATCGTCGTCGAGGGCGGCCAGGCTCGCGCGCCCCGCCTCCGTGGAGGAGCCCCCCGCTTCCAGCACGCCCCGGGCGCCCGCCTGGACGTGACGGAGGCCGTGGGGACCGGCGGTGTACAGCAACTCGGTGTCCTGGAGGGTGGACATGACGGTGAGGAGGGCGTCGAGGCGGGCGCGCGGTTCGGGCACGCCGGCCGAGCGGGCGGTGGCGAGCGCGTCCAAGGCCCGCCGCACATGGGGGAATCCGGCACGCGCCTCACCGCGCGCACCGGCCGCCCCGTACTTCGCGGAGACGGACGAGCCGCGGGAGGGCCGCCGCGGTGCCCGCCGGTCGGTGTGTGCCGCGATCCGCTTGGCGGTCGCGGTGACGTCGGGCCCGGCGGCCCGGGGGTCCAGGGCGGCCGCGGCGACCAGGAGGCCGAGCGCCCACAGGGCACCGCGGTGGCCGCCCCCCGTCAGGGCCACCGAGTGCTCGGTGCACCGGCCGATCGCGCCCAGTTCCGCGCGGAGTTCGGGCGTGGCCCGGCCGGTGCGGCGGGCGGCGGCCGCCATGGCCGCGAGGCCGGGTGCCAGCGCGTTGGCGGACCAGCGCAGGGAGCCGAGATCCCGCCGGGTGGCGCGGGCACGGAGGTCGCGCGGGTCGGGCAGTCCGGGTTTGGGGGCCAGCTCCAACTGCCGGGTCAGCGCGGCCACGGCGGCCCGCGCCAGCGCCTCGTCGTCCTCGCGGCTGCTCATGGACGTACCCCTTCTTGTGAGGACGCCGACGGTGAAGGCGCCCAGGGACGAACTCGGCTACGAGCGAAGGACGTCACGGACAAAGGACGTCGAGGCCAGGGACGTCGAAGCAAAGGACGCCGGGGCGAAGGAGGTTACTGACGGGGGCGGCCGTGAGGAAGACGGCGGGTTCATGAGGACGCGGAGGCCGACGGGCTCGCACTGTCGCTCGGGGCGTCGCTCGGCGGCGTACGGGGGGCAACACCCGGCGCGGCCGCTCGGGAGCGTGCCGCCGCACACCGCCGCCACCTCCCGCGCCGGTCGTGTCCCTGCGGCGTCCCGTCATGCCGGGAAGCCTAGGAACGTCAGCCCTCAGGAGCATGGGTGAGCGCTGTGACGAACCTGTGAGCCCTGAGAAGACCGAAGCCGCATCACGCCGGAATCCTGTCGCCCCGTGGGCGCGGTGCGCGCGGTGCGCGCGGTGGTGACGGGAGACGGGCTTCGGGGAGGGGCGGCACAGAGCCGACGGCGGAGGCGGCGCAGGCGGGCGGAGGCGGGCGGAGGCGGCACAGCGGTGCGGCCGAAGGCGAGGCCGGTGAGCGAGAGCCGGAGGGCGGTCCAGCCGTCGCGCCGGGTGAGGATCGCGCCGTAGACGGTAGACGAGCGCGGTGATGCCCAGGGCGCCGCGGACGGCGCCCGCGCCGTCGGACGGACGTCGCCACCGCCACCGCCACCGCCACCGCCACCGCCACCGCCACCGCCACCGCCACCGCCACCCAGAGCGTCAAGCCGGCAGCAGCGAGGGGACCTTCCTCCACTTGAGGATCTTGTCGAAGCTGACCACCGCCCCGCCCCGCCCCGGCTTGTTGCCGATGTGGACGTGGTCGGCGAGCTCCTGGATGAGACACAGACCGCGGCCGTGCTCGGCGTCCTCCCCTGCCGGGCGGAGCAGGGTGCGGGCGTTCCCGGCCGGAAAGCCCGGGCCGGAATCGGCGACTTCGATGCGGCACTGATCACCGTCGAGGTAGGCCGTCACGCGGTACGCCTCGCAGGAGGCGCCCCGCACCGTGTCCCCGCCGTGCTCGACGGCATTGGCGCAGGCCTCGGTGAGGGCGACGGAGAGGTCGTACGAGATGTCCGGGTCGACGCCCGCGCTCTCCATCGTGCCGAGCAGCAGACGTCTGGCGAGCGGGACACTCGCAGCCTCGCGCCGCAGATGGAGTGACCACCAGATGCTCATGCTCCAGCCTCCTGGGCGCGGCTCGACATACCGTTACGTATTGCCGCAACCAGCCGTGCGCAATCGCCTACGGGACGTGATGCCGCCCATACGGCGGACGCGCTCACATGAGGGGGCGGTGTATGCGCGGGCGAATCGCGACCGGACGCCGACCTTTCGGCCGTACGCCGCGTTGCGGACGGACCGGCCGCATGCCATCAATCGGACCTGCCGTCCGTGGCGGGTGGGCCCAGTGCGATGATGAGCCCGCCATGACTGCCCCCCACCAGCGTTCGGTGCGCTCCGGAGCAGGCCTCCGGACCCTGAGGGCCGCGGTGTTCGCCGCGGTCTGCGTCGTGCTGGCCGCGGCCGGTCATGGGATCGCCTCCTGCACCACGGCCCCCTTGTGGACACTGGGCGCCGGTTTCCTCGCGGTCTTCGCCGTCGCCGCCGCACTGGCGGGACGGGAACGCACGCTTCCGGGCATCGTGGCGGTCCTCGCGTTCGGCCAGACCGTGCTGCACACGCTCTTCGGGCTCGGCCTGCACGCCACCGCGACGGCCACCGGGTCCATGGGCTCGATGGCCTCGGGGATGTCGATGTCCGACGCCTCGCTCGTGGCGCGGGCCGCCCGCCTGGCGTGCGGTACGACCGCGGCGGCGATCAGCCCCGTACAGGCCCAGAAGATCCTGGCCGACGCGCGGATCGACACGGGCATGACGGACATGGCGTCGTCCATGCACCACGCCGCCGACGCCGTACCGGCCGCCGCGGGCACCTCGATGTCGGTGCTGCCCTCCCTGCCGATGCTGCTCGGCCACGTCCTCGCGGCCGTCGCCACCGGGTGGGTGCTGCGCCGAGGCGACCTCGCGCTCCTGCGTCTCATGCGCCTGTCGGCTCAGGGAGTCGCGGAAGGGGCGCTCGTACGGTCCTTGCGCGCCGCCATGACCCTCGTACGCGCCCTGCGCGCGGGACTTCCCGGGGCGCCCGAGATCGCGCGCACGCCCCGCACCGCGCTGCTCGCGACCCCCACTCCACGGACGACCACCCTCCAGCACACGGTCGTCCGACGCGGGCCGCCCGCCTCCGCACTCGTCCTCGCCGCCTGACACGACGCGCCGCTTCACGGAATCCACGGAAGCCCCGGAGTCCACGCCTTCAAGGACCTGGACCTCCTCGGACTTCACAGGCCTTCCCGGAGGGGACGCGGTCGTGCCGCACGCGCGCGTGCCCGCCCGGTCTCCCCCGGACACGGATTCACCCCTCTCCCGGGACGCCGAGGCGCACGCGCATCCCCTCGTCACCGGACTGAAAGTGGAGTGTTCTCTTCCATGAAGGCTTCTCGCATCGCCGCCGTCTGCACCGTCGCCGCCTCGGCCGTTCTCGCCGTCTCCGCCCCCGCGTTCGCGCACGTCAGCGTGCAGCCCGAGGGCGTGGCCGCCAAGGGCGACTACGCCGTCGTGAACTTCAAGGTTCCCAACGAGCGCGACGACGCCTCGACCACCAAGGTCGAGGTGAGCTTCCCGGCCGACCACCCGCTCTCCTCCGTCATGCCGCAGCGGCTCGACGGCTGGACCGTGAAGGTCACCAAGTCCAAGCTGGCCGAGCCGATCACCGCGCACGGCAAGAAGATCGACGAGGCCGTCACCAAGGTCACCTGGACCGCCGACGGCAAGGGCATCGAGGCCGGCTTCTTCCAGAAGTTCCCGCTCTCCATCGGCGCGCTGCCCGAGGACACCGACGAACTCGTCTTCAAGGCCGTCCAGACGTACTCCAACAAGGAGGTCGTGCGCTGGATCGAGCCGCAGAAGGAGGGCGCGGAGGAGCCCGAGAACCCGGCTCCGGTGCTCGCGCTCTCGGCCGCGTCCGAGGGTGGCCACCACGGGGCCGGCGCCGCGGAGGAGGCCTCGCACGACGAGAAGGCCGAGGACGCCGAGAAGACAGCCAAGGACACCACCGAGGCGGCCTCCTCCACGGACGGCAGCGACACCACCGCGCGCGTGCTCGGCGTCGTGGGCATCGTCGTCGGCCTGGCGGGCGTGGCCTACGGCGTGCTGGCCGGTCGGCGGCGTACGAACGCCTGAGGTGCCGCACGGCACCTGAGGTACTGAGACACACCCCCTCCCGGTGCGCACCGGAGGGCCGCAGGACGCGGCTCTCCGGGCAGGACCGGACCGGAACCGACCGGACCGGACCGGCTCGCGCCTCGGGCCGGACCTGTTCGACTCGGTCCGGCCCGGACCCGCCCCCGGTCACGTCCGACCTGGCCCTTCGGCCTCGTACGGCCCCCGGTGCGCACCGGAGCGCTCACATCTGGGACATTTTTCTATGCGCAAGAAGACGTACGCGGTGGCCGCCCTGTTCGCCGCCGCCGCTCTGACCCTCTCCGCCTGCGGCAGTGGCGACGACAGCAACAAGCCGGTCGCCGACGTGTCCGCCGAGGCCGGCTCCGGCAAGGCCGCGACGGTCCTCGACAAGCCCTTCGAGAAGCCGGACCTCGTGCTCACCGACACGACCGGCGAGAAGTACGACCTGCGGGCGCAGACCAAGGGCAGGCCGACGCTCGTCTACTTCGGCTACACCCACTGCCCCGACGTCTGCCCGTTGACGATGAACAACCTCGCGGTCGCCAAGAGGCAGCTGCCGAAGGCCGAGCAGGACAAGCTGCGCGTCGTCTTCGTCACCACCGACCCGGACCGCGACACCCCCGCCGCTCTCGGCAAGTGGCTCAAGGGCATCGACTCCGACTTCATCGGCCTGACCGGCGACTTCGACACGATCCAGGCCGGTGCCCGCACCCTGGGCATCTCCATCGAGCCGACCTCGAAGGACAAGGACGGCAAGGTCGTCTCCGTGCACGGCACCCAGGTCATCGCCTTCTCGCCGAAGACCGACGGCGGCTATGTGCTGTACGGCGAGGACGCCACCGTCGACGACTACACCAAGGACCTTCCCAAGATCGCCGAGGGGAAGACCCCGTGAGGCACCGTCCAGGCCGACCCGCGGGACTCCTCGCCGTCGGCGCGCTGGTCCTGGCCGCCGCAGGGACGCTGGCGGGCTGCGCCCCGGACGACGGCGGCTCCCCGGGCTCCTCTTCGTCCTCTTCCTCGTCGTCCTCTTCCTCGTCCTCTTCGGCCAGGCCCGAACTCAAGGTCACCGGCGCCTACATGCCCGCCCCGAGCATGGACACCATGGCGGCGGGCTTCTTCACCGTCACCAACCCCGGCGGCGCCGACACACTGACCTCGGTCACCAGCGACCTCTCGGACGACGTGACGCTGCACTCGACCAAGGACGGCGCCATGCAGGAGGAGAAGTCCTTCACCGTGCCCGCCGAGGGCACCCTGGACTTCGCGAGCGGCGGCAACCACCTCATGTTCGCAAAGCTCACCCACAAGCCCCGGCAGGGCGAGAAGGTGTCCGTGGAACTGCACTTCGCCAAGTCCGGCACGGTGAGGATCTCCATGCCGGTGAAGTCCGCGACGTACAACCCGAAGACCGGGCACTGAGGGAGGCATCACCGTGACACTGACCATCGCCTCCCGCTTCCGGACCCTCCTGCTGCTGTTCCTCGCCGTCACCGGCGCGCTCCTGGCCGGCGCCGCGCCCGCCTCCGCGCACGCCGCGCTGACCGGGAGCGACCCGAAGCAGGGATCGGTGGTCGACAAGGCACCCACCCAGATCTCGCTCACCTTCTCCGAGCAGGTCTCGCTCGGCGACGGCGCGCTCCGCGTACTCGACCCCAAGGGCAAGCGGGTCGACGCCGGCGGCGCGAGCAACCTGGGCGGCACCACGTACGGCGTGAAGCTGCACGCGGGGCTGCCCGACGGCACGTTCACCGTCACCTACCAAGTGGTGTCGGCGGACAGCCATCCCGTCTCCGGTGCCTTCACCTTCTCCATCGGCGCCCCCTCGCAGACCTCCGTCGCCCTGTCCGACCAGGCGGTGGGCGGCGGCGTCGTGGGCTTCCTCTACGGAGCCGCGCGCTACTTCTCGTACGCCGGATTCATCCTGCTCGTCGGCGGCGCCGCCTTCGTGCTGGCCTGCTGGCAGCGGGGCTCCGGCATCCGGCCGGTGCAGCGGCTCGTGGTCTCCGGATGGCTCACGCTGACCGTCTCCACGCTCGCTCTGCTGCTCCTGCGCGGTTCGTACGTCGGTTCCGGCAAGGTCGGCGACATCTTCGACCTGACGCTGCTCGGGCAGGTGCTGCAGACCAAGTCGGGCGCGGCACTGGTGTCCCGGCTGCTGCTGCTCGCCGCGGCGGCGCTGTTCATCGCGGTGCTCTTCGGCGCGTACGCCAAGCGGGACGAGGACGAACGGGCGGCGGCCGAGTCCGCCTCCGGGAACACCGCCGTCGCGACGGCGACCGGTGCCAAGGCGACCGTAGCGGCGACGGCTGTCGGTGCGAAGGCGGCCACCACCGCGAAGACCGCGGGCGGGGAGTCGGCCGAGGCCGTGACCACGAGATCGGGCGAGGCCTCGGCCGGCGGGCCCGACGGCGTCCCCAACGCCGACGACGCCGCCGCCGACGCCGACGATCTGGCCGCGGAGAAGAAGGACCTCACCTTCGGACTCGCCATCGGCGGCGTGGTCGTCGCGGCCGGTCTCGCCGCGACCTGGGCGATGGCCGAGCACGCCTCGACCGGCATCCAGGCGGGCATCGCGATGCCCGTCGACGTCCTGCATCTCCTGGCGGTCGCCGTCTGGCTCGGCGGCCTGTCGACGCTGCTGGTGGCCCTGTTCCGGGCGCCGGCCGAAGCGCAGATCGAGGCGGCGGCCGTGCGCCGGTTCTCCCGCCTCGCGTTCGGCGGTGTCCTCGTCCTGGTCGCGACCGGGATCTACCAGTCGTGGCGGCAGGTCGGCTCCTGGTCGGCGCTCACCGACACGACGTACGGGCAGCTGCTGCTCGTGAAGGTCGGCCTGGTGGCGCTCCTCGTGGGCATCGCGTGGATCTCACGGCGCTGGACGGCCCAGCTGGCTCAGGCACCGGCCCCCGAGGCCGTGGCGGCGGCCCTGGTGGAGCAGCGCTCGGCGCGCAGCACGCCCGCCACCGTCCCCGCCGACTCCCGGCGCGCCGCACAGCTCGCCCGGCAGCAGGCCGCCGTGGCCTCCGCGCGCGACAAGCGGGTCCGCGACGCCGACCCGCACCGCTCGGGTCTGCGCCGCTCGGTGCTGGCCGAGGCCGGGGTCGCGGTCGTCCTGCTCGCGGTCACGACCGCGCTGACGGCCACCGAGCCGGGTCGTACGGAGGAGGCGGCCCAGCGGGCCACGGCGTCCGCCTCGCAGCGGTCCGGGCCGCTGTCCCTGAAGATCCCGTTCGACACCGGCGGCGAGGACGGCAAGGGCACGGTGGAGGTCACCCTCGACCCGGCCCGTGTCGGCGGCAACGAGATGCATGTCTTCGTGGTCCGGCCGAACGGCAAGGCCTTCGACGTCCCCGAGGTGAAGGTCGCCTTCACGCTCGCCTCGAAGGACGTCGGCCCGCTGCCCGTGACCCCCGACCGGATCGCCACCGGACACTGGACGGCGAACGGGGTGCAGATCCCCATGGCGGGTGACTGGAAGATCGCGGTGACCGTGCGCACCTCGGACATCGACCAGGCCACCGTGAACAAGAACGCGCAGATCGGCTGAACCTGACCATGGCTGACCAGTCCACCCCTGGGACCTCCTCCGCCCGAGAGATCCCCTCCCCCGAGGCGTCCCCGGACGTCGCGTCTTCGAACGCCTCCCCGAAGGGGGTCATGTCGCGGCGCCGGCTGCTCGGCACGGCGGGCGCCACCGGGCTCGCCCTCGGAGCGGCGGGGGCGGCCGTGGGGTACACGGCGGCGCCCTCGGCCGAGGAGGCCACCCCGCTGGCCTCGGTCGGCATGGACACGGTGATGTTTCACGGGAAACATCAGCCCGGCATCACCACCGCGCTCCAGGCGCGCGGCCACCTCGTCGCCTTCGACCTGGCGGCCGGCGCGGGCCGCAGGGAGGCCGCCGCACTGCTGCGCCGCTGGTCGGAGACGGCCCGGCGGCTGATGACGGGCGAGGCCGCGGCCCACGAGGACACGGATGTCGCACGGGACGCCGGGCCGTCGTCCCTGACGGTCACCTTCGGCTTCGGACACAGCTTCTTCGCGCGTACGGGGCTGGAGAAGCGGCGTCCGGTCGCCCTCGACCCGTTGCCCGACTTCTCCTCCGACCACCTCGACAAGGCCCGCAGCAACGGCGACCTGTGGGTGCAGATCGGCGCGAACGACGCCCTCGTCGCCTTCCACGCCCTGCGGGCGATCCAGAAGGACGCGGGCAGCGCGGCACGTGTGCGCTGGCAGATGAACGGTTTCAACCGCTCGCCGGGTGCCACCGCCGAGCCGATGACCGCGCGCAACCTGATGGGCCAGATCGACGGCACTCGCAATCCGAAGCCGTCCGAACCCGACTTCGACGGGCGGGTCTTCGTACCCGCCTCCGGCGACCCGGAATGGATGGCGAACGGCTCGTACGCCGTCGTCCGCCGCATCCGGATGCTGCTCGACGACTGGGAGAAGCTCTCGGGCAAGGCCCAGGAGGACGTCATCGGGCGGAGGAAAACCAACGGGGCGCCGTTGAGCGGCGGCACCGAGACCACCGCGATGGACCTGGACAGGACCGACGCCGACGGCAACCTGGTCGTCCCCATCAACGCGCACGCCCGGATCACCCGGCCCGACCAGAACGGCGGGGCCGCGATGCTGCGCCGTCCCTTCTCCTTCCACGACGGCATCGACACCGACGGGGTGCCCGACGCCGGTCTGCTCTTCGTGTGCTGGCAGGCCGATCCGGTGCGCGGCTTCGTCCCTGTCCAGCGCAAACTCGACCGCGGCGACGCGCTCTCTACGTTCATCCGCCACGAGTCGAGCGGACTGTTCGCGGTTCCGGGCGGCGCGGCGCAGGGGGAGTACGTGGGACAGCGGTTGCTGGAGGCCTAGGGGACCTGCGCCGGAGGGCTACGGGACCTTCCGGTGCCGGTGCCGGGGCCCGGCACCGGCACCAGGGCCCATTAGGGTGACGGTATGTCGGCGACGCGCTACACCTATCTCGGCCCCGAGGGAACGTTCACCGAGGCCGCCCTCCGCACGCTTCCCGAGGCCGCGACGCGGGAGCTGGTGCCCATGGTGTCCGTCCCGGCCGCGCTCGACGCGGTGCGCGGCGGCCAGGCCGCGGGCGCGCTCGTCCCGATCGAGAACTCCGTCGAGGGCGGTGTCACCGCCACGCTCGACGAGCTCGCCAAGGGCGACCAGCTGATGATCTACCGCGAGGTCGTGCTGCCGATCGCCTTCGCCCTGCTGGTCAGGCCCGGCACGGCGTTGAAGGACGTCAAGACGGTCACCGGACACCCGGTCGCCCAGCCCCAGGTCCGCAACTGGCTGGCCGCGCACCTGCCGCACGCCCTGTGGGAGTCGGCGGCGTCGAACGCTGACGGCGCCCGGCTGGTCCAGGAGGGCCGCTTCGACGCGGCCTTCGCGGGTGAGTTCGCCGCGGCGACATACGGTCTCGAGCCCCTGGTGACCGAGATCCACGACGCGGCGAACGCCGAGACCCGCTTCGTGCTGGTCGGCCGGCCGGCCCGGCCGGCCGCACCGACCGGCGCCGACAAGACGTCCGTGGTCATCTGGCTCGGCGACGACCACCCCGGCGCGCTGCTCGAACTGCTGCAGGAGTTCGCCGTGCGCGGCGTCAACCTGATGCGCATCGAGTCCCGCCCGACCGGCCAGGGCATCGGCAATTACTGCTTCTCGGTGGACGCCGAGGGCCATATCACCGACCGCCGGGTGGGCGAGGCCCTGATGGGTCTCAAGCGGATCTGCCCCCAGGTGCGTTTCCTCGGTTCCTATCCGCGGGCCGGTGTCGGCCTGGAGGATGTACGGCCGCTGCGGCCCGGAACGTCGGACGACGCCTTCTCGGCCGCGTCGGACTGGCTGGCGCGCTGCGCGGACGGCCGGTTCTGAGCGGCGGGTCCACACCCGTCCGAGCGTTTCCCCACGGTCCTACCTGCTGATTTTCGTCATCCACAGATGTTATCCACAGGTGCGCTTCTCGACCTGGGGACAAGTCGACAACGAAGCACTACATCGTCGACAAATCGGCTACTGGACCCAAGTGCTTCCACACCCTCGCACGTCACCCTTCGTCTACCCTTTTCCATTGATCAACCCTATGGAGTGAATCATTTACACCCGAAAGTGGGTGTACGGAGGGTTTGAACCGGGAATTCCTCAGCCGCCGAGGGCTACTTGGAATGATCAATTCCGACATCCACAGATCTTCCACACAGCCTGTGGATAACTGTCCGAGGGACCGGATTCCTGTGGACAACCCGGTTCGCAAGTCCCGTCCCCCGCAAGGAAATCCAGTCAACCGGTGAGGCGCGGTCTGCCCCGTTTCAGGGAGTAGGACCCTTTTCCTTGACGTCGACCGGTGACCAAGGGATTCAGTCCGGCATTTCACTCATACCGTGACAGCCCTCACGCTCCGGAATATCGAGTCGTTGGCCGGAAGCCCGCACCGGTAGCCTTGAGGGGTGATTGACCTTCGTCTGCTCCGTGAGGACCCCGACCGTGTTCGCGCCTCCCAGCGCGCCCGTGGAGAGGACGTCGCGCTCGTCGACTCCCTCCTCTCCGCCGACGAGCGGCGCAGGTCGTCCGGCGTCCGCTTCGACGAGCTGCGCTCCGAACAGAAGGCGCTCGGCAAGCTGATTCCCAAGGCCTCCCCGGACGAGCGCGCCGAACTGCTGAAGAAGGCCGAGCAGCTCAAGACCGACGTCAAGGCCGCCGACGCCGAACAGAACGAGGCGGACGAGGAGACCAAGCGGCTCCTCCTCCAGCTCGGCAACCTGGTGCACCCCGACGTCCCGGTCGGCGGCGAAGAGGACTTCGTCGTCCTGGAGACGCACGGCACCATCCGCGACTTCGCCGCCGAGGGCTTCGAGCCCAAGGACCACCTGGAGCTCGGCGAGGCGCTGGGCGCCATCGACGTCGAGCGCGGCGCCAAGGTGTCCGGCTCGCGCTTCTACTACCTGACGGGCGTCGGCGCGCTCCTGGAGCTCGCCCTCGTCAACGCGGCGATCGCGCAGGCCACCGAGGCCGGCTTCACGCCGATGCTGACCCCCGCGCTGGTCCGCCCGCGCGCCATGGAGGGCACCGGCTTCCTCGGCCAGGCCGCGGAGAACGTGTACCACCTGGAGAAGGACGACTACTACCTGGTCGGCACCTCCGAGGTACCCCTCGCGGCGTACCACATGGACGAGATCCTGGACGCCGACAAGCTGCCGATGCGCTACGCCGGTTTCTCGCCGTGCTTCCGCCGCGAGGCCGGCACCTACGGCAAGGACACCCGCGGCATCTTCCGCGTGCACCAGTTCGACAAGGTCGAGATGTTCTCGTACGTCGACCCCGCGGACGCCGAGAACGAGCACAAGCGGCTCCTCGAGTGGGAGAAGCAGTGGCTGACCGGCCTCGAACTGCCCTTCCAGGTGATCGACGTGGCGAGCGGCGACCTGGGCTCCTCGGCCTCCCGCAAGTTCGACTGCGAGGCGTGGATCCCGACCCAGGGCAAGTACCGCGAGCTGACCTCGGCCTCCAACTGCGACGGCTTCCAGGCCCGCCGCCTGTCCGTCCGTATGCGCGACGGCAAGAAGGTCCAGCCGCTCGCCACACTGAACGGCACGCTGTGCGCCGTCCCGCGCACCATCGTCGCGATCCTGGAGAACCACCAGCTCGCCGACGGTTCGGTACGCGTTCCCGAGGTGCTGCGGCCCTACCTGGGCGGCCGTGAGGTTCTGGAGCCGATCTCCAAGTGACCGGCAACTCTGGGTCGACCGGATCGTCCGGGGCCACCGGGCCGGGGGCGTTCCCGTACAAGCTCGTCGCGACCGATCTCGACGGGACGCTGCTGCGTCCCGACGAGACGGTCTCGGCCCGTACGCGTGAGGCGCTCGCCGCCGTGACAGCGACGGGCGCGGCCCACATCGTCGTCACCGGACGCGCGGTGCCCTGGACGCGGCACATCCTCGACGACCTCGGCTACCACGGCCTCGCGGTCTGCGGTCAGGGCGCGCAGGTCTACGACGCGGGGGAGCACCGCCTGCTCACCTCGGTGACGCTGGACCGGCAGCTGGCCGGTCTCGCGCTCGCCAAGATCGAGGCGGAGGTCGGCCCCCTGCTGCTGGCCGCGAGCCGCGACGGGCTCGACGGCGAGGTGCTGGTCGGCCCCGGCTACCGCAGGCTCGACGGCTCGCTGCCGGTCGTCCCGATCAAGGACGCGGCGGACCTCTGGTCGGCCCCTCTGAACAAGGTGTACGTCCAGCACCCGACGCTCTCCGACGACGAGCTCGCGGCCGTGGCCGTGGAGGTGGCGGGCGGACTCGTCGGTGTGACGATGGCGGGCGCGGGGATAGTGGAACTCCTCCCCCTCGGCCTCTCCAAGGCGACGGGACTGTCCCTGGCGGCCCGGCGCCTCGGCGTCAAGGCGGCGGACACCATCGCCTTCGGCGACATGCCGAACGACCTGCCGATGTTCGCCTGGGCGGCACACGGGGTGGCCATGGCCAACGCCCACGACGACCTCAAGGCGATCGCGGACGAGGTGACGTCCTCGAACGAGGAGGACGGCATCGCGGTGGTGCTGGAACGGTTGCTGGCGCAGTCGTAGCGGTCGCCGTGGCGGCAGCGGCGGCCGACGGCCGCTGCCGGGCAGGAGCCGGACGGAACTGTCGGCCGGCTGGTCGCGTGCGAACGTCTTGCGGAGGATGCGCGGATCGAACGCGCGCGGGGTTTCACCCCCGACCACGGCTTAGCAAGCCGGTGCCTTTCCACTCGGCCAATCCTCCGGGTGGGCGGCCCGCGCGTGACGCGCGCTCGAAGCGGCCGCCCCGGACAGCTCCCCGTGCGAGCGGGTTCGACGGAGGGGTAACTACTCCGGAACCCGCCGCGGGCTGCCCTGTCGGGAGCTCGACGTACTGCTCCTGATGAACATCGTCGCGCTCCTCTCCCAGAACGTGGCGCCGGCTCGATCCGGCGGGGTGGACACAACCACTGTGCCCGTACGCCGACTTGGGCGCCACTGATTAAAGGCCGCCCCCGTGGGGCCTCACTTGCGGCGCCACCTGCGCCGCCGCCCCTTGCTGAAGAACCACCCCGCGGGCGGCTCGTCCGAGCGCCAGGGCTGTGGATCGGGGCCTCCCTCGCGCCATCGGGCGGTGAGCATGCGCGCCCGGGCCGACGGCTCGGCCGTCTCCGCGGACCGTATGAAGTTCTCGTCCAGGACGAGGTCGTCCCACTGCTCCCCGGCCGTGTCCCCGGACCTGGCCCCTGACGCGTCCCCGGCCTCTTCGCGGCCGTCACCCCGTGGTTCCTCGGATGCCATCCCCGTTCCTCCTGGCCGTGCGTTCCCGTCCGGCCAGTGTGCCCGGACAGGGATGAAGC